>NZ_JADEVX010000130.1:0-12382 GCF_015207925.1 Microcystis sp. LEGE 00066
GTGTACCGCGTGGTGTACCCCGTGGTGTTGGACGTGGATTCGGGCGTGGTGTACTTCTCGTTGTACAGCGTGGTGTCGGAGGTGGTGTTGGGCGTGGTGCGCGGCGTGTTGTTCGGCGTGTTGTTCGGCGTGTGGTTCGGCGTGTGGTTCGGCGTGGTGTCGGACGTGGTGTCCGGCGTGTTGTTCGGCGTGGGGTACGGCGTGGTGTCGAGCGTGGGGTTGGGCGTGGGGTTCGGCGTGTTGCACGGCGTGGGGTACGGCGTGGGGTCCGGCGTGGGGTTTATATTCGCCTTTTTCCGTCCTGATAATTGGCTAATCGGGCTTTTGGCTGGTCCCCAAGGGCGACTTTTTCCCCGTATTACCCTTCTACCGCTGCCGGGGTTAACCTCGACTCTACAACAATGGTTACAGCAAGACTGGGAAACAGCTATTAATAACCTCAATCAATACCTTCGGTACAGCCGCCAGTTTATTCCTGTCCTTGCCGCCGTTAACCGCGCTTTATCGCAATTCCCAGAGGCAGAAATTATCTATCGCGTCTCCCGTCTGGCAGAAAATCCCTCCGATTGGCAATTGTTAAAATATGCGTCCGCGAAACTGTTTTCTTTTCCTGACAGCAAAATCCGTCTCGATACTCCTGCTCGCGCCGCCGCCGCCGGTTTTTGGTATCTTCACCAAGAGGACACCGAAAAAGCCGAAAAAGCCTTTGCTGTGGTACGTTCCCTCGCCTACGGGGAAGAAATGTATAGCCTCGCCCAAACTTTACACCGATTTAGTCTGGCAGCAACTCCCGATAGTATCGCTTCCCTGGAGGTTGCCCCCATTGCCGCAGAACCTTCATTACGTCCGCAAACTTGGCAAGCTATCAGCAGTTTAAATCTAGTTATCGCAGAAATGGCTTTAGTCCAGGGAAGTTACTCCCAACAGACCAGATCCCTCGCTCTTAATCGGATTATCGGGGAATTAAGGGATATAAACGACCAACAGGCGGCTACTTTACCCCAAGCAGAAAAAGAATTAATCCTTTCTATCGCCGAAAAATGGGCAGAAATTAGCACATCCATCGCGAAAACGGTGGGAACGGTAACTACTACCCAACCGATTCCTAATCCCTACATTATCGGTGATCCGGTGATCGGTAAACGCTTTGTTGGTCGTGGGGATATCCTGCGGGAACTTCAGTCAATGTGGTCCGGAGATAACCTATCCTCCGTAATTCTCTATGGTCATCGTCGCATGGGTAAAACTTCGATTCTACGCAATCTGGAGGCCTATCTTCCACCAAATGTCTCGGTTATCTACATTAATTTACAGCGCTTGGCCACAGTAACCAGCCTAGCCGAAGTTCTCCTGACTATGGCTGAGGAAATCGCCCAAAGTTTGGCAATTGATGCCCCAGAAGAGGAAAAAATCTCCCAACATCCAGAAATGTATTTTAATCGTTATTTAGACCGTCTGATGCGCCAGATTCTGCCGGAAAAAGCTAAAACCGGTTTAATTATTGCCCTCGATGAGTTCGAGATAATTGAGGATTTAATCGAAGCGAATACCCTCCCCCAGAATTTCCTCGGCTATCTGCGTTCCCTTGTCCAGAGTAGTCCGCGTCTAGCTTTTGTTTTTGCTGGATTACATACCCTAGAGGAGATGACTGCCGATTATTTTCATCCTTTTTTTGGCAGTGTTTACCCGATTCCAGTTAGTTTCCTCTCTCCTGAGTCCACTCGCGTTATCCTCGCTAATCCCGTTGGGGAAGACGAGGATTTTCCCCTAGACTATACCCCATCCGCTTTGGACAAAATTTATCAACTTACCCACGGTCAACCCTATCTAGTACAAATGATCGGCTTTCATCTGGTACGTTTTTATAATAAACAGGTCTTTGAGTTGCAACGTCCCCAAGATATTCGTTTTCAGGTGGAAGATGTGGAAAAAGCCATCGATGCTGAGTTTTTCCAAAGGGGGAATTATTATTTTACGGGTGTCTGGAAACAGGCTAAACAAGAGCCGGCCGGACAACAGGAAATTTTAATAGTTCTTTCTCCCCATCTGCAAGGATTAACCCGGGGAGATTTACTGTCCAGCACCGGACTAACTGCCACAACTCTCGACCGGGCCCTAAAAACCCTTGAAAATCATCATGTCATCGAATGCCAAGACTCCCGTTATCGGATTGCTGTGGAATTATTCCGTCGTTGGGTATCGGAAACAATGGCCTAAGGGACTTGCGCTTTAATAATGTACCTTTTGGGCGAACGCAGTTCGCCCCTACATTGTGGACAAAATCCGTTACTGTAGGGGCGCAAAGCTTGCGCCCTCCGATCGGTTGGGATATTATTCTCACGCAAGTCCCTAAATTCTTTTGTTATATTTTTGGCTAATATCTCAGCCCAAAATAGGGGGGTTACAGGGCAGCACGGATTCCCACTATAACAAAATAATAGAACAAATCTGGGAATTTGTCAAGGCCTTGGCAATTTTCCGGTTAAAATTGTTTGTTGAGATGGGGTAAGGAACAAAACCCGCCAGGCTCCAACGAAAAACTTTAGTATAATCAAGAATATTTAGTATTTATTAGCTTTTCTGTCTAAGATTGATGTTAAAGGCTGTTCTGTTCGATTTTAATGGGGTGATCATCAATGATGAACCAATCCATCAAGAGTTAATTAATGAAATCTTGCTCGGAGAAAATTTGCTGCCCCTAGGGTCGGAATTTGCGGAGTTATGTCTGGGAAGAAGCGATCGCGTCTGTTTGCGTAATGTTCTCACCCGTCGCGGTCGTCAAGTGACCGAGGAGTATCTGACTAAGTTAATTAACAAAAAAGCCAGTTTATACCGAGAAAGATTAGGAAAATTAGAGAAACTTCCTATTTATGAGGAGATATACTCTTTTTTAAAACGGGTTAAGGCCAGGGATCTACAAATCGGTTTGGTGACGGGAGCAATACGCTCGGAAGTGGAATCAATCTTGCAACAGACGGGCCTTGGGGATTATTTTAGTGTCATTGTCACCGGGGATGAGATTAGCACCAGTAAACCTCAACCGGATGGTTATTTACTGGCTGTAGAAAGATTCAATCGTTGGAATTTTAATCTGCAATTGCAACCCTGGGAATGTCTGGTGATTGAAGATACTTTTGCCGGTTGCGAAGCGGCAAAAAGAGCGGGAATGCAGGTGGTGGGAATCGCTCATACCTACCCCTTCCATTTTATGCAGAGAGTGTCCAACTGGGCGATCGATAATTTCTCCCAACTAGATCTCGAGCGCGTGGAGGAAACTTTTAGCCAAATCGGGGATAAAAAGGAGCGATCGGGATTTTTAGGCAATCTATGACCATCTAGAGGCGATTCACAAGCTGAAAATCCCTACTTGCAAAAATTGGCAATTCGTGTTATGCTAACGAAAGTGCTAAGAAAATGCGGGTGTAGTTTAGTGGTAAAACCCTAGCCTTCCAAGCTAATGATAGGGGTTCGATTCCCCTCACCCGCTTAGGCTGTTGTGCAGTAAACGTCTAAGGAATTATCGGTAATATCAACGGCGATTCTGACTTAGAGATCGCTATCTTCTAAATATCTCCGCAAGTCTTTGGTACGCTGCTCGGTGACATTTGCCAAACAAAAACCGTAAATCATGGGAGCTAGAGAGCCTCCCTCATAGGCACTTCTTTCAAATTCGCAACTGCTGTCTCTAAACTTAATCCAAGCTTGTTGGGCGCTAATTAATTTTTGTTTGCGAGCAGCTGACAGTCTTGGCAGTAGTTGTCGATAAACTTGATTTAACTTGCGATCGGCGTTTTGATAAGCGATGCTGGCACAAATGTTCATTTCGCTTTGAGTCTGGGGATTGTTACAGTTAGGACGTTGAGCTAGTTGCAAGTTTGTCGCTGCAGATGTGGGACTGGCAATGCTAGGGGTAGCCATCCCGACAGCAAATAAACTTGCTATGCTTAATACGGTTAGCAAAAACTCGCCCATGCCTACTTATTTTAATGACGGTAAGAATAGGATAGCAGAAATGCGATCAAATCGAGCATAGCTTTTTCATTCTGCTCGATTCGTTGGTTGGCTTGGTTAACTCTATTTCATTATTTCCAAAAAAGAAAATTAGAGGAGTTGATAACTAAAAAACCCAGACGGGAACTCGTTTATAAGCAGGAGTCCCACAGCGAGGATCGATTTTAGCTTTGAATAAAACATTGGTTTCGGGATAGAACATAAAGCTAACACCTTCGCGAATCGGACCGAAAATAAGTTCGATATTCTCTAATTTGCCAGCATCTCCTTGAACGGTGACTCGTTGATGTTCTTGAAAGCCCGCTTTTTTGGCATCTTCGGCGTTGATCAATAAACAATGACGGTGAGGCATTCCCCGATATTTATCGCCCACTTGATAAACGACGGTATTATGTTGTCCATAACTGCGTCCTGTTCCGAGAATCAGAGCAATTCCGGGGGCATTTTCTGGTTGATTGAAATCTTGCTTTTGCGGTGCTTTTAAAGTGGGTAAAAGGGTGACAGACATTTGCGCTTTTCCGGTCGATGTTGGAAAATGGGGTTCGGTAAAAATCCGTCCGCTAATGGTAAATTCTGTTTGGGTTTGATCTAATTGCCCGATCTTTTCATAACCCGGAATCGTTTTGGCGATTAACTGACGAATATAGGCGGTATCGTGTAATCTCGACCAATCAATCGGGTTTGTGCCTAAAACCTTGACGGCAATATTTGTTAACAGTTCTACTTCCGAGATGATATCCACATGGGAACCCTGTAGATGACTGCTTCCCCGCTCGTTAAAACGGACAAAATTATTGCCCGATTCGGTGGTTGTCGGGTGAGGATTTTCAAAACGAGCGAATACGGGTAAAATTACCGTATTTTGTCGGGCTAATCCCTGAAAATGTCCTAAATTTGGCTTGGTGGCAACATAGAAAATCGTATCAATTTGAGCTAAGGCTTTTTTGGCTTGAGTTAAATCTGGATTTGCCCCATAAAGATTACCTCCCAAACAGAAAAGAGTGTTAATTTTTCCCCGTTCGGCAGCTTCAATTAATGCCCTGGTATCATAACCGCCGGTTATATTTAATGGCTTTCCTAAAAGTTGAGCAAGTGCCTCGGCGATTTCCTGACGTAATCTCACTGTAACGCCCATAGAACCGAAGCCCTGTACATTAGAATGACCTCTGATTGGCATGGTTCCGGCTCCGATTTTGCCAGCATTTCCCGTCATTAAAGCGGTATTGGCAATACTGATAATATTATCTACCCCATTTTCCTGTTGTGTAACCCCCATCGCCCAAGCGAAAACTACACGCTCTAAATTGCCGAAAAGGGCGGCGGTTGCTTCAATTTCTTCTCGGGACAAACCGCAGGTTTTAGTAATGGTTTCCCAGGGTGTTTGTCGGGCATAATCTATAACAGATTGCCAATTTTCTGTACGGGATTTGAGATAATCCCACCGCACTAAATTTTGTTCAATTAAAGATTTTTGTAATCCGACAAATAGGGCAGTATCGCTACCCGGTATCGGCTGTAGGTAGAGAGTCGAAATATCGGAACCGCCCCGCAATAAAGATTTAATCGGAAAAGCGGGCGAGGAGAATTTGACCAATCCGACTTCAATTTGCGGGTTAATAATAATAATTTTACCGCCGCGATCACGAATTTGAATTAATTCATTCATCAGACGAGGATGATTAGCCGGAGGGTTAGAACCGATCAATACCACACAATCGGCTTGTTTTAAACTTTCCAGACTGACCATCGAAGTTCCGGTTCCGAAAACCTGTTTTAAGCCTACGGTCGAGGCGGCATGACAGAGATCGGAACAATCGGCTAAATTATTACTTCCTAATGCCCGGAAAAACAATTGTAAGAGATAGGCGGCTTCATTAGAAGAACGTCCCGAACTATAGGAGGCAATGGTCTCGGACGGTTGATGAAAAGCTTGTTCGGCTAATCGATACACTTCTTCCCAACTAATACGTTGATAGTGACTTTCTCCGGCTTTTAAGAGGACGGGATAACTGAAACGACCCAATCGATCGCATTCTAGGGAGGTTAAGGACTGTAATTGAGCGAGATGATAGGTCTGAAAAAAATCGGTTTTAATACCTGGCATTAATTCGGAAGTAACTGCCTCGACACTTTTGAGACAACGTTGCAGACTTTCCCCCGCTTCGTTGACAAAACCGCCCTTTTGTCCTCCCGTTCCCCAAGCGCAAGCTAAACAGGCACTTTTATGATTCAAGGTTTGCCAGAGTTTAACCCCTTGAGGAGAGAGGGTTTTTTCTGCCCAATATTGCAATACGGGAAAACCCCCGCCCGCCTCAATTTTGTTGGATGTTTCTCGTTCGTTCATCGTTTTTTTCTCCCGATTTTTTCTCAAATTTCTCCGATAGGGAGAGTGTATCCAGTACAGTTAAGTTTATCACTATTTTTTAAAAAGTGCATCAGCAACGCATAAACGACTGGGTAAGCTACGGTTAGTTGTTGACAATATCCCCTGATTGTGATTTTATCAGACTGGGGAGAGGTCTATTACAATGATAATTCCGATGGATAAAAATGAAGACTTTCAACATTTAGAAGAGATGATCGTTAATCTCGAAGCAAAACAAAAACAGATTCTGAAGGGGATGTTAGATTATCCGATTGAGATCGATTCGGCAATTCGGATACTTTCGGTTCCGTCTCGGCAATTGCCAACAACTGCTAATAATTTAACCAGACTACATAAAATACTGAAAGAATTGGAAAAACAAGGATTGGTTAGTTTCCACGATTCTCAATATTCTTTGACCGAGTTGGGAAGAAAAATAGTAAGACACCTTAGCAATAAGAGTCCAACCCCAAGACGGGATGCACAGAGAAAGGAAAAACTGCAAAAAAGCTACGATTTTTTAGAACTCCATAGACAAGGATTAAGCTATCAGCAAATAGGGGATAAATACGGACTAAGTCGCGAGCGCGTTCGTCAAATTCTTGCCAGTAACCCCGAATTTGAAGCTTATCGGCAAAAACAAAAGGAAAACAATTATCGTTGAACGACTGTAAGAAGAGCGAGAAACGAAATTTACAATCTTTCTAACAATTCCTCGCGGGATAAATTCGCCAAAGAAAGAAGTAAAACGGTGCGTTCCGAGATGGGAAGTTGGGCAATCTTTTCTACTAGACCAGATAATTCCGAATCTAGGCTGCCAAAGCGTCCTTCCAGAAGACTGGTTATCATAGAGTGACGTTCTTCTATTTTCCACTCTTCCCTTTGTTGTAAATAAGCTGGTGATAGATTCATGATGTCCTCCTGTTCTTCGGTACTTAAATTATCTCTCAATTCTAAGTTTTTGCGCCAGTTGGCCAGAATTTCTAATAAATTCTCTCGAAAAGGATTGCGTTCTGGCAGTTCAACTAACTCTTCTACTGCTCGTTTTTGAGTTCCTCCTTTACCTAATACTCTCAACCATAAGGTGTCTTCATTTACTGGTAATTGATGAATGACAATGATGCCCGCTTTGAGAGACTTCGCTAAAAAGTAAACCCCTGTTAACCAATTACTCTCATCGCTGTGAGTCCCGAAATCTTCAATCATTCTAGCTGAAAAGGTGGGCGTTAGAATCCAGAGAACTGGTAGTTCAGCTTCTGTTAGAGTTTTGTTTGACCGTTTCGCTTTTCTCAAGACATCCCCATGAACCGCGTATAACTTTGACAAACAACCGCGAATCTCTACCTCGGTCGGGGGATTGCGAAAAGGTTCAAATAAACAGGAAGTAGCCGCCATTTTTCCGAGTAACCCTAAAGGTAACTCAGTGGGAGGAGGTGAGCTAAATGGTTCAAACCAGACATCGATTTCTTGAACCTCACTTTTTACTTTCTTACTTTTTCTAATCATCCCTAGAGGTGTTAGTAATTCCTCTAAATATTCCTTAGCAAATTGGTCATGAATTTGGCGAGTCATTCAAATTAATAATCAAGCATAAAAAGGACGGTAATAATCTTATTATATCATTAATTAAAAAGGAATCCAATCGACAAATCGATCCATCTTCTGCTTCGGTAGTTTCCCAAATCATAATTAATTCTTCGGCTAGTTTTCCCATTGTTGTTGTGAGATGTATCCAAAACAGTCCCCAGATTTGTTGATTTTTTTGCCAATATTCTTCTACTGGTACGATTATCTGTCACCAAGAGTCGTTGAGATAATCCTAAATACTGTAAAACATCAGGGTCAAGAGTTCCTAACGGTGGTATATTCGGCTCTCCAATGCGTAAAATATCTATCTCTGGATTTAACCTTAAGACAGCGACTTTCAATCGGGGGGATAAGTTTTCATCCAGTAAAAACTTGATTTTCATACCTTGATAGAATCTTGCCTTTGCTGTTTAATTTTTCTCATCTTTTCTCGTTGAGGTGAAGGATGTTTTAGTGCTTCATGATAGCGGGTCTCTCGCCAATTCTGGAGGCGCAATAAATAGGCATCAATTTTTTGCCGATTCTGGAGATAATAAGTAATAGTAGCGTAGATTTTTTCTAAACTTAGATCGGGATAGATAGCATTTATTTCTTCTGGGGTATAGCCTTCCAAGAAATAAAAGAGTACGTTGTCAATTCCGAGGCGATGACCTTTGATTCTAATATCATGGCTCTTCTCGACTTTGTGTGATAATTTTGGCTTATGGAATCCTGAAGTGCTTATTGGGCAAAACTTTTAGGACTATTTTGCGGAATAAACTATCAGTATAGACCTACTTTCCACACAGAAACCAGAAGAGCCCAAGATTTTACTGTCCCAACCGTTTCCGCGCCCCCTCACACCCCCACGATGCTTCAGTGCCATCCCTGCCACCAAACAGACCCCACCTCTTATCTAAACTTTTCTCCAAATGGTAAAACTCTTAACCTAATGAAGTTTCGGCGATTTCATCCGTGCAATTGTCCTCCAAGTAATCTAATTATTTCCCTCTTATTCACCTATCCCTACTCCATCTCCGATAATCTCAACCAATGAGGCTGTTTTCACAAAATTTAACGATTAGCCGACAATGAATCGCCGATGGTAGAAATATTCAGCGATCGCTAAAGTGCTTAACAAAAGAAATTATAATCTTATCGATTTTGACCGTGCCACTATCCAAAGGAATAGATTAGATTTCTTGAAAAGACCGATGCGGGGAAATTACCGATCAATCACCCGAACTTTTTCCTTATCGGTAAAGATCGGGAGATGTGCCTATTCTTGTTATTCCTAATACATCCGAGAGCGCCCGTCCTGTCGAATTTATCTTTAAACCCTAACTATCCCCGTACAATTATCAGCATATCGATCATAAACCTTGAGATAAGTTGCACACCATGAGCGAATACCAATATTACGAATTCCAAGCTATCGATCGCCCCCTCACCCAAGAGGAAAGGGCTGCCATCTGCGAGCTATCGAGTCGCGTCAAACCGACGGCAACGACTGCCAGTTTCAACTATAGTTACGGCAATTTTCGCGGGGATCCCAAACAGGTGCTGGCTCGGTATTTCGATATCATGTACTACATCACCAACTGGGGAACACAGCAATTAATGTTTCGTTTTCCCACATCCCTGATCAACCGAGAAGCAATTGAACTTTACTGTATCGATAATTATATCAGCTTATCTTTTGCGGGAGATTGGGCAATTTTAGATTGGGAATTTAGTCAAGAAGAGGGTTTTAATGACTGGATAGAAGGAGAAGGGATTCTATCGGAATTGATAGGATTACGCCAAGAAATTCTCCAGCAAGATTATCGAGGATTATATTTAGCCTGGCTGAAAGCTATTGACTTATCGGAGGGATATATAGACATCGATAAGACCCAACTAGAACCTCCTTTACCCCCCGGACTAGGGCAACTTTCTGCCGCTCAAAAGGCTTTTACGGAAATCTTTGAATTGGACGAACACTTATTAAATGTTGCTTGTGCATCCAGTGGTAAACTAACAACTATCTCGGAGCAAACTTGGCAACAAGCTATTAGCCAATTATCGGCTTCTGAACGCGAAGATTTCCTATTAAGATTGGCTAAAGGAGAACATAATTTATCTGCTAAATTCAAACAAAAGCTATCTCAATTAATCCCTAATTCTCCTGCTTCTAACCAGCCTCGACGCACGATCCAAGAACTTCTTGAGGCTGCTGCTGAGGAAGGAAAAAAGGCAGAAAAACGGCGACAACAAGAAGCGGAAGCCAAGCGAATTGAGGAACTACAAACTTTAGCTAAACGGGAAGCGCAAGTTTGGCAGCAAGTCGAGTCCCTAATTCAGAAAGCCCAGTCTAAATCCTACGATGAGGCTGTTAAATTGTTGGTCAAATTAAGAGATTTAGCCGAATATCAAAACCGGTTACCCGTTTTCCAAGAGCGCCTGAACCGGATTTACGAGCAGTACAGTAACCGGTCTGGGTTGAAGAGGAGGTTACAAGAAGTGGGACTTACTGACAGTAAGTGAATCGCTCTTGAATTTTCGGCGGCTGCATCTCAATTTGGTCGAAATATCTATATTACATTTTGGGCGCACGCAGTTCGATCAACTCACTGACCACGATGCGCCCCTATCATTGGCGCAATAACTGACAAGCGATCGGTTTTTCCTCCGGGGTAACGTGGAACGTGATCCGAAGGAATCTTTTTAACTGGAAAGACGATCTGTTAATGTACGGCTGTAATGCCTCATTTTGTCCTATAGGTCTAATAAAGTTGTTAAGTATTGCCGTTATCGATCGAGATCGGGTTAGCTTGGAGATAGCAGTGAGCATTCAGCTTTAAACACTTAATAACTGCTAACCGAATCACTGATAAGGGGGTTTTTTCATGGCTTTTAGCCGTTCTAGCGGTATTTTGCTTCATCCCACCAGTCATCCCGGTCGTTACGGGATTGGAGAACTAGGTAGAGAAGCCTATCAATTTATCGATTTTTTGGCTCAAAGTGGTCAAAAACTCTGGCAAATTCTCCCTTTAGGCCCCACAGGGTACGGTAACTCTCCCTACATGAGTTTTAGTGCCATTGCTGGCAATCATCTCCTGATTAGTCTCGATATTCTTCGGGAAAAAAACCTGCTTAGTGAGGCAGATTTCGAGGATATTCCCGATTTTCCCCTCGATCAAGTGGATTTTGAGCGATTGATCGCTTGGAAAATTCCCCTACTTAGAAAGGCGGCGAGCAATTTTGTCAAGGGTTCTGACACAATTCTTTACAAACAGTTTGCCGGCTTTTGTGGTGGCAATGCTGATTGGTTAGAGGATTACGCCCTATTTATGGCTTTATCCCATGCTTACCAGGGTAAAGCATGGATGGAATGGCCGACAGAAATTCGCGAACGTCATTGGGGTGCGTTGGAAACACCGAAACAGGAGTTACAAGAGGAGATTTTTCTGCACAAATTCCTGCAATTTGAGTTTTTTGAGCAGTGGTTAGCCTTAAAACGCTATGCTAACTCCCTCGGTATCGAGATTATCGGTGATATCCCCATTTATGTCTCCCATAATAGCGCCGATGTTTGGGCAAATCCGCAGGTTTTCCGACTAGATCCCCAAACGGGTAATCCCTTGGAAGTGGCCGGGGTTCCCCCAGATTATTTCTCAGAAACGGGGCAATTATGGGGAAATCCTCTCTATGACTGGGATTATCTCAAAAATACTGGCTTTGACTGGTGGGTACGCCGTTTAAAAGGGGTTCTTTCCCTAGTCGATATCATCCGTATCGATCATTTTCGCGGATTAGAGGCCTATTGGGCCGTGGCTTTTGGCCAGGAAAATGCTATTAATGGTCATTGGCTGAAGGCCCCAGGTTATGATCTGTTTAATACTATTGGCACTCGTTTGGGTAAATTGCCGATTATTGCCGAAGATTTGGGCGATATTGACCAAGCAGTCCTAGATTTTCGCGATCACTTTGCTTTCCCGGGAATGAAGATTCTCCACTTCGCTTTTGGGGGTGATGCGGGTAATCCCTATCTCCCTTTTAACGTCGAACGCAACTGTGTGATTTATACCGGCACTCACGATAATAATACTACTGTGGGCTGGTTTCAGGATAATGCCAATGACTACGAAAAAGCGCGACTTTATCAATATCTTGGCGCTCCCAGTGGTCAGGGAGTGGCTTGGGATCTGATTCGACTGGCCTATAGTTCCGTGGCTAATCAGGCGATCGTGCCGTTACAGGATGTGTTAGGTTTAGGATCGGATGCGCGAATGAATACCCCCAGTGTCGCAGAAGGGAATTGGTCATGGCGCTATCGTCAGGAAGCTTTAACCGGAGAATATAGCGAGAGATTGCGAGATTTAGTCAATCTTTTTGGCAGAAATCGTTAAATAGGGTTTGCTGAAAAAGCTTTTCCTGGGGGCAGGGTGTGGGGTGTGG
>NZ_JADEVX010000131.1:0-12353 GCF_015207925.1 Microcystis sp. LEGE 00066
CTACTGTACTTTTAGCTTGGGCGGCAATTATATCTGAGGGGTGAAAATAGGGGGAATTCCAAAAGTCGTAGGTGGCACTCGCTGCGGCTAGATTTCCCGAAGCTTGTGGCACACTTGTACTAGGTTGACTGGCCAAGTTTTCTACGATACTGATTAACCTTTTCTTCAGCAATTCTCATTTTGAAACGATTTTGCGTTGTTTCAGCGATCTAGAGATTCGTTAAGAATTATTAACCCCTCTAGGTGCAAGGGTTTTAATGTCATGAAACCTTAAAATGAGAATTGCTGCCTTTTCTTTCTTCTGGTGTCCCCTAGGTCTGCATATTGTAATTCTTGGGCTGCCCATTTCTCCATTTTTTTGCTTACCTCCACCTTAATTCCTTCTTTCAAAACTATACCTATCAATCGTTTCCCCTTTTTTTAAGTTTCTTCTCTTTTTGTTAAGAAAGATCTGACTAATGGATAGGGCAAAATCTATCTTCAATTTAATTATAACTACTTACTTAATCGCTAAAATAACGGCTCTTCTGGTTTCTGTGTGGAAACGAGGTCTATACTGATAGTTTATTTAACAAAATAGTCCTAAAAGTCTTTCCCAGTAAACATTTCACGATTTCATAAGCAAAAATTATCACACAAAGTCGAGAAGAGCCAAATAACTGACAATCGATCAAGTCTGAGCATCTCCCCCTGGTCAGGGTGCTATAGCTGACAATGAGTCGCTATAATAGAATTCGCCGATCGCTAACTTCTCCCTCGGTAAAATTTCTATGACTGGAAGACTGAACAAGCTACAACAAGATTTAAAGAACATAGAAACGGAAGTGGCAAATTTAGCCGAAAGAATGCGGGAAAAATACCGAATTTATCTTGATTTACTCGGTGAATCTCTCTATAAACAGGCGATCGGAGCAGTGTATTATATCTGTACCCGTTACTATGGGGGGGAATTTCTGGCTCTCTCCCACAGCAATCGTCAGAAACTACAAGAGGAGATCAAAGCTCTAGGACAAGAGGCTAAAGCCAGTTTACAGCAATTGGGCGAGCAGAGCTTCGATCGAGGGACATTTTCAGGGGGAGGATTCTCTAAAAGTCCAGCAGAGACGAAAAATACCCCAGATTTCTTAAAACTTTTTCTAAACAAACCGGAAAATATAGCCGCAACTGGAGAGATTAATAACCCCGATATCTTACTTTATTGTTGTCGAGTGCTGGAAAAAAACTGTATCGAGATTCTCAATCATCTCTCTAAACAAATTAATCAGCAACTACAAAAAGCTTATATTCTTCCCCCTTATCTACCCAGTCAAATTATCGATATGGCAATTCAAGCGGGAGAAGAGGGACAATCCCTAGGTGGAGGAAATAATATGTTAAACATTCTAGTGGAAGCTAAAACCCCTGAACCAGAGGAAGAAAAAGATGAAGATGAAGATGATGGGGATGGGGATGATCATGATTTTTCAAGTGGCAAAGTCACTAAAGTAACGGCGATTCATCTACGAATGGCTGAACTTGAATTTGCCGATGCGCGTTTAAGTGTCGAAAGAAATCAAATTCACTCCCTTTGGGAACAATTAAATCGTCTAGGGGAACAATATCATCGTATTCGCAAAGAATATACTATTGCTCAAGCGGAAGCGGCGTGGCGCAGTAGTTGGTATGATTAATCAGTTATAATTAAACAGAGGTAAGCTATTAAGAATTTAAATTGCTTGTTGAGATGAGGCAAGAGGCAATAGTAAAGGGATTTGGGGAGATTTAGCCAATCTAAGGATAGGCGGTTAAAATGTGTCTTAGCTTATTAGGGAAACATAATACTGGGAAATTTGGAATCAAGAGGCAATTATGAAAGGGGAAATACCCGACTGGGTGAGATTACAAAAAGCCTTATCTGTAGAAGCGGAAAAAGGTTATCCCGATCTTCAGGGAAATCAGTACCGTTTTAGCGAGTTTTTGTGTCTTAGTTTCGGGGATAATCCTCCCGTGGGAATTGCCACCAGTGAGAGAAATCGCTGGCGAGAATTAGCCCAAAAATTTGCCCAATATTCCCAATTTAATCCCAGACAAAGACAACAATTAGTCGCCGAAACTCGCAATTTTTTGCAACAATTACGGCAAACTTTAGAAGCAACCCCCACCCCAAAAGAACCAGCTGCGGCGAAAATTATTAATACCACTCCCATCACGGCAAAGGCTAATTCTCCACGGCAAGTCACCCTGGAACAACCCTTGAAATATCTAGCGGAAGTGGGAGAGAGAAAAGCCAGTCTTTTAGAAAGATTAAACCTCCACAAAGTTGAAGATTTATTATATTATTATCCCCGGGATCATGTGGATTACAGTCGTCAAGTTAATATCGCTAATTTAACCGAGGGGGAAACGGTAACTTTAGTGGGGAATGTCAAGCGCTGTAATTGTTTTAATAGCCCCAAAAATACCAAGTTAGCTATCTTTGAATTGCTCTTACAGGATCGTACTGGACAGATAAAATTAAACCGTTTTTATGCGGGAACTCGCTACAATAATCGTGCTTGGCAAGAAGGACAAAAAAAACTCTATCCCGTCGGTTCGGTGGTGGCGGTTAGTGGTTTAGTTAAAGCGGGAAAATATGGGTTAACTTTAGAAAATCCTGAATTTGAATTATTAGACAGTTCTGGGGGAAGTATTGAGTCCTTAAAAATCGGTCGTATCCTGCCGGTTTATCCCCTCACCGATGGAGTACCCGCCGACCTAATTAGAAAGGCTGTAGTCACCGCTTTTGGGGCAGTAGAGGCGATAAAAGACCCCCTACCTTTCGGTCTAAAAAAACAATACGGATTAATCGATTTAAAAACAGCAATTACTAACATTCATTTTCCCAATAATTCCGATATTCTCAGTCAAGCGCGACGGCGATTAGTCTTTGATGAATTCTTCTTTTTACAATTGGGTTTTCTGCGGCGGCGGCAACAGTATCGTCAGACACAGAAAAGTGCTATTTTTAGTGCTAAGGGTCAACTAATTGATCAATTTAATCAGATAATTCCCTTTCAATTAACCAATGCTCAAAAACGAGTTATTGAGGAAATTTTAGAGGATTTAGATTCTAGCACCCCGATGAATCGTCTTGTGCAGGGGGATGTGGGTTCTGGCAAAACAATTGTCGGAGTTTATGCCATTTTAGCGGCTCTACAATCCGGTTATCAAGCAGCATTAATGGCTCCCACGGAAGTTTTAGCAGAACAACATTATCGTAAGTTAGTTAGCTGGTTTAATCTCTTACATTTACCCGTAGAATTATTAACTGGTTCCACAAAAACTGCTAAACGGCGAGAAATTCACGCCCAATTAGAGACAGGAGAATTACCACTTTTAGTGGGAACTCATGCCCTAATTCAAGATGCAGTTAATTTCCGCAAATTGGGGTTAGTTGTTATTGATGAACAGCATCGCTTTGGGGTACAACAAAGGGCAAGATTATTAAGCAAAGGAGAGTCTCCCCACGTTTTAACCATGACAGCAACACCGATTCCCCGTACTTTAGCTTTAACCCTACATGGGGATTTAGATGTGAGTCAAATTGACGAATTACCCCCCGGCAGACAACCGATTCAAACCACCGCTTTAAATGGGAATCAAAGAAGGGCTGCCTATGATTTAATTCGCCGTGAAATTGCCCAAGGCAGACAAGCTTATGTGATTTTTCCCTTGATTGAAGAATCGGAAAAATTAGATGTGAGGGCTGCGGTGGAAGAATATCAAAATTTATCAGAAAAGATTTTTCCCAATTTTAATATCGGTTTACTCCATGGTCGCATGAGTTCCGCCGAAAAAGAGGAAATCTTAACAGCTTTTCGCGATAATATTCTACAAATTATTGTCTCAACTACGGTTATTGAAGTGGGGGTGGATGTTCCCAATGCCACGGTGATGTTAATTGAAAATGCCGAACGTTTTGGCCTTTCACAATTGCATCAATTACGGGGGCGCGTCGGCAGAGGTTCCCATCAATCCTATTGTTTACTTTTAAGTGGCAGTAATAGTGCTAATTCCCGTCAAAGATTGACGGTTTTGGAACAATCCCAAGACGGCTTTTTTATCTCGGAAATGGATATGCGATTTCGCGGTCCAGGGGAAGTTTTAGGACAACGACAATCGGGTTTACCAGATTTTGCTCTCGCTAGTTTAGTCGAGGATCAAGAGGTGTTAGTTTTGGCAAGAGATGCCGCCGAAAAAATTATGTTAGATGATCCCCATTTAATCACTTTGCCCAATTTGAAACAAGCTTTAGAAGCTAAATATCAACGGATGTTAGGAGCGGATATTTTAACTTGATTTAGGGAATTATGAATTATGAATTATGAATTGGTGAGAGGGGAGAGGGGAGAAGCAAATGGGGAGAATACGTCAAAGCTGTCTCCTGTCTCCTGTCTCCTGTCTCCTGTCTCCTGTCTCCTGTCTCCTGTCTCCTGATAACTGATAACTGATTCAATTAACCAAATTTAATCATTTCTCGTCCTGCCATCACGGGTAATTCCCCTTTTAAAATCGGAATCAATGTCTCGCGAATTCTGTCCGCATCGGGGGGACATCCCGGCATAAAAATATCGATGGGAATGACTTGATGGACCGGCAGCACTTGATCTAATAATTCGGGAACGATACCGGGTTCTTCTGGTAGTTGAGGTGTGTTATCTCCTAACTCTAAATAAGCCCTTTTTAGCACGGGATCGGCAGTTCCTAACATATTCCGCATAGCGGGAACATTAGCAGTTACAGCGCAATCACCAAAAGAAACAACGGTTTTGGTATTTTGACGGACTAGATGAATTAGTTCTAAATTATCCTGATTAGCGATCGCTCCTTCCACTAAACAGACATCGACATTTTCCGGATAGGTTTTCAGATCGCAGCCGACGGGACTATACACCACGTCAACTTTTTCGGCTAATTCTAACAGCCATTCGTCCAAATCGAGGAAGGACATATGGCATCCCGAACAACCGGCTAACCAGACAGTAGCGAAGCGAATTTTACTCATAATTTTAATTCCTTGGTTGGTATTGTTGGCTGAGTTACAATTTCGTCAAAAGGATCAAACACAAAGAAATTCTCTTTTAAGCTATTTTTGCCTCCAGGATAAACTCTTGCATTTTTTCCTCAAAGAAAGGAGCTAAATCTAGATTTTTCCAGTCTTTAAGTAGCTCAAAAATAATCGCATCCGATGCAAAATTTCCCGTATAGGAAATAAAAGAAAAAGGACATTTGCCGAAATTGAGCAAACAGCTTAAAATCGTGCAATGGTCTTTTACTCCAAAACCAAGAGAACAGGTTTTATCTCGATCTTTTACTCGCCAATTATCAGCACTTTTGGCATAAATATCTAGGGCAACTAAAGCGGAATCCACCTCTCTAGAATATTTAATTAAGAGCGAATACAAAACCCTAGGCTCTTGACTGACATCAGACAAAATTTCAATTATCCGACAAGGAATACTAGAAAATTGCGCCGTCAAATTGGAGAGAGACTGACACATTTCTAGAGCTTGCAGAAATTGCGATTCGGGTGATGTGGTCATAATTATCTTGTTTGCTGAATTGAATCGGACTAAGGATATTGTTTTTGTGCCAGTAAATGCGCTTGTTGCTGCGAAAAACCTCGATTAATCACTAAGTCAGATTCATAGATTTCATGATTGAGAAACATCCGATCAAGATTATTCCCTTGAGCGCCAGCGAGTCTTCGCCAAGCTGCTACCATTAAACCTTCGGGAAAAAATTGATATCGAGACACTCCCGATCCAAAAGCGTAATCCTTGGCGCGTCGGATATCGATTTCCGAGATTTCGTATTGGGCAGCAATCCCTAGGATATCTTGATTATTACCCATAATCTGATCATAGTCCTCCCTTACCTTGGCGGTTAATTTCTGCTCGTAGATATCTAAATGCGTCCATCGATCACTATCACCCTCCATCGATTAGTTTAACGCGTCCATTGGTGTTCAGTCCTAGCATTAACTAAAAATTCCAACTTCGATCGATCCTCCTCTTTTTCAGAAACGGCGGAACCCTTGCGGAATATTGCCCCGGTTGGACAAGCGGCAACACATTTGCCGCAGGAAGTACAGGCAGAAACGCTGCCCCAAGGCTGATCCATTCCCGCAATAATTTTATCTTTTTCGCCGCGATAGGCCAGATCCCAAACGTGCGCCCCTTCAATTTCATCACAGACTCGCACACAACGGGTACAGAGAACACAACGATTATGATCGATACCAAAAAGATGATGAGAAATATCCACTTCTCGCTTGGGAAAACGGTAGGGAAAACGACTATGATCCATACCCACTTCGATGGCTAAATCTTGCAATTCACAGTTACCATTAGCCACACAAACCGCACAAACGTGATTACCTTCAGCGAATAATAATTCCACTGTCATGCGGCGATATTCTTTCAGTTTTGGGGTATCGGTATGAACCACCATTCCTTCCGCCACTTCCGTTACACAGGCAGGTAATAATTTATTAATACCTTCAATTTCTACCAAACATAAGCGACAGGCAGCCACTTCGGAAACCCCATCGAGATGACAGAGGGCGGGAATTTTTATTCCTACCTGACTAGCGGCTGCGAGAACTCGCGAACCTGCTTCGATCGCTACATCTTTACCATCAATGCTTAAAGTGATTACGGACATAAAAATTATTCTCCTTGAGGATAATATCCCTCTCCTTCCCATAGGCCACAATTTGTGGCCAAGGGTGGGATTTTTACAGAAAGTTTTAACCTAGACAAGCGGCTAAGTCTTTTGCGGGGGTAGTAATTGGCTGCAGGTGATAGGTATCGGCGAGGAATTTCAGGACGTTGGGGGAGATAAATGCCGGTAAAGTTGGTCCCAGACGGATATTTTGCATCCCTAGATGTAGCAGGGTGAGCAGTACAGCGATCGCTTTTTGTTCGTACCAAGAGATAATTAGGGAGAGGGGAATCTCATTGACGCTAACGTTAAAAGCGTTGGCTAATCCTAGGGCGATTTTGATGGCACTATAGGCATCGTTACATTGTCCTACGTCCATTAGCCGGGGTAATCCTTCGATGCTACCTAATTGTTTGTCAAAAAAGCGGAATTTTCCACAGGCAAGGGTTAAAACGATGCAATCTTCGGGAACTTGTTCCACAAATTCGGTGTAGTAATTGCGATCAGGTTTTGCGCCATCGCAGCCGCCAACTAGGAAGAAGTGACGGATTTTACCCTGTTTAAGGGCATTAACCACCGTATCAGCGACACTAAGAACGGTATTGTGGGCAAATCCTACCATTACCTGCCGAGGTTCGCTTATTTCAGTAAATCCGGGCAATGACTGCGCTTTAGCAATCACGCGACTAAAATCGATCGCACCGTCCACTGTTTCTATGCGGTTAATATGGGCATAACCCACAGGTCCGAGGGTAAAAAGTTTACTTTCATAGTTTTCGTGGGGGGGCATGAGACAATTAGTAGTTAAAACTATTGCCCCCGGAAACTTAGCAAATTCTTTAGTTTGATTTTGCCAGGCGGTGCCATAATGACCGTAGAGATGGGGATATTTTTCTTTTAGTTTTGGATAACCGTGGGCAGGTAATAATTCTCCGTGGGTATAGACTGTTATCCCAGTATTGGCAGTTTGTGCCAGTAAAGCTGCCAATTGTTTAATATCATGGCCAGAGACTAAAATGGCTTTACCTAGACGCGGATTTAAGGGAACATTTGTCGGTATGGGATGACCGTAGGTTTCGGTATGACCTTGATCTAATAATTCCATGGCCCGCAGGTTTGCCGCCCCGACTTTTAGACAGATTGCCACCCAATCATTGAGGTTTAAATCCCCCCGATCAATTGCCGCTAAAGTCTCTTGGATAACCTGATAAACTGAGTCATCCTCTTGACCTAATTCCTGAGCGTGGAAAGTATAGGAAGCCAGACCTTTAACTCCGTAGATAGCAGTTAACTTTAGGGAAAAAATATCGAGGTCTTGCACTTTTTCAATTAGTTCTAAGGATACTTCTTGACCTTGGCTAACTAGGCTCTCATTAAAATTAGGCTGATAGTTGGCAAGTGCAGACCAGTCAAGGGATCCCAATTGTGCTTTTAAATTTTCCCGAATCTCTAAACAACGCTGAATATAATCAGTAAAACGCCGTTGATCAAAGTTAACATTGGTCATGGTGGCGAAAAGCGCCTCACAGGTAAAAATATCAGCTTCGCGAGTAGATATCGCCGCTTCTTTAGCTTTTAAAACCACCGATGCTAATCCCCGCAGACAATAAACTAATAAGTCTTGAACGGCGTTGACTTCGGGACTTTTTCCACAGGCTCCCCACTGATGACAACCATTACCACTAGCGGTTTGTTCGCATTGTTCACAAAACATAAGTTTTCTCTCTTTTTTTTCAGTAGATTGACAGATTGTCGCGATTTGTTCTACTAAATTGAATCCCGCTTTTTTGCAAGTTATTTATTAGCCTTCACCCAGCAAGAATTATGGATTTTACCACTGGAAAGCTTGTCTTGACAGCCTCTCGTCTCTGAACTATGTTTTTATTCTCTCACTCTTTTTGCCGGTTGAGTTCTGATTTTAGATTTCCTCAAGAATTACTGATTAAACAATTATTTAGTTGTCTTATTTAAATTAAGTATTTTTGGTGATTTTTATGATATAATAAGCGAAATTTTCGATTTTTAGGCGGTCAATTATACTAAATACCTTGGTATAGGCTACATATCAAGAGAGGGACTCATGCAAGAGGCAAAGGGGAGAATAAATAATCAGTCTTTGATAACCAGATTTAGTATTAAATACTTAGATAAATTGATTCTAACAAGCATTCTTCTAGAGGAATCGGTTGGTTTTGTTGTTGATAGGCTAAAATCATTTCCAAGAGAGCATCTTTGAGCATTTCTCGACATTCTTCTAAGGTTGCTCCTTCGGTAATCACTTCTGGCCATTCTATCAGTTGTCCCATGTAACCAGAGGAAATTTTTGTATATTTAGCAGTATATTGATTGAGCATAGTTATCTCTTTTTTTATTTACTTAACTTAACCGATCATCTCCCCGAATCTGATCAAAATCTTTATCTGTTTTTGCCAGATCCTGATATTTGACATCAAGACTGATGAACGATTTATTTGATTAGTGGTATTCCGATATCTTTGCAGATTTTATTAGCGAGAATATCCCTAATTTCCGTATGTCTTGGAATCGCAGATCTTTTATTTAATTGGGGGTTAAACCACCAAGAATGGCTAGGACTTGCTGAAAAAGTACGGGCGAAGCATTCAGATAGAAAATCTACGGTTTCACCGATAGGTTATTGTCCGAATGCTTCGCCCCTACAGGACGTGATCGATAAACTGTTTGCGTTTCATACAACAATTTTCTCTTCTTGGTAGTTTCCCCTAGTAGCGGCAATTGCTTCCTGTTTATTCAATTCTAATGCTTCGCTAAGAGTAATTTTTAGGCTTTCTAATAACTGGTCATGAGATGCTTCTTGACAGTTAACTCCCGGAATTTCTTCTATCCAACCAATCCACCAATCTCCGTCTGGCTGAATTATAGCTGTGTAGGTATTAGTCATAGAATATCTCCTTAGCTAAAATACAAATATACATTATTATACTCGATTTAGGAAACTCTGAAACCGCTCATCTCCCCGAATCTGCTCAAAATCTTTATCCGTTTTCGCCATATCCTGATATTTGACATCAAGATTGATAGCGCGTTGTAAGTTTTCGATAGCTAATTCCACATTATTTTGTAAGCCATAACAGCAAGCTTTATTGTAGTAAGCATCAGCATCATTTGAATTAATTTTAATAGCTCGATCGAAGGAGGCGATCGCTTCCTCAAATCTGCCTAAATCATCTAACGCACTCCCTCGGTTGTTCCAAGCTTCATGTAAATCGGGTTTAATTTCTAAAGCTCGATCGTAGGATGCGATCGCTTGTTCAAATCTGCCTAAATTACCTAACGCAATCCCTCGGTTGTACCAAGCTTCATGTAAATCGGGTTTAAATTCTAAAGCTCGATCGTAGGATGCGATCGCTTCTGCAAATCTGCCTAAATTATCTAACGCAATCCCTCGGTTGTTCCAAGCTTCATGGTAATCGGGTTTAATTTCTAAAGCTCGATCATAGGATGCGATCGCTTCTTCAAATCTGCCTAAATTACCTAACGCAATCCCTCGGTTGTTCCAAGCTTCATGGTAATCGGGTTTAATTTCTAAAGCTCGATCGTAGGATGCGATCGCTTCTTCAAATCTGCCTAAATTACCTAACGCAATCCCTCGGTTGTTCCAAGCTTCATGGTCATCGGGTTTAATTTCTAAAGCTCGATCGTAGGATGCGATCGCTTGTTCAAATCTGCCTAAATTACCTAACGCAAACCCTCGGTTGTACCAAGCTTCATGCTTATCGGGTTTAATTTCTAAAGCTCGATCGTAGGATGCGATCGCTTGTTCAAATCTGCCTAAATTACCTAACGCAAACCCTCGGTTGTACCAAGCTTCATGCTTATCGGGTTTAATTTCTAAAGCTCGATCGTAGGATGCGATCGCTTCTTCTAATCTGCCTAAATCATCTAACGCAATCCCTCGGTTGTACCAAGCTTCATGGTAATCGGGTTTAATTTCTAAAGCTCGATCATAAGATGCGATCGCTTCTTGGTATTGTTCAAGATAACCAAAAGTAGTGCCTCGATAAAACCAACCGTCTTCCCATTGAGGTGCGAAACTAACTAGACGGTTGAACCCTTTTAAGGCATCTTGATAGCGCTTTAATTCATATAGTTTAAGAGTAAATCCTGCTAGAGAGGGCAACATTTCAAGAGGTTTTTCTTCAAATAACTGCCAAATTAACTGTTTTAGAGGACGCAAATAGTCATTTAATTCTACCTGCTTTCCCTTGGCTTCAATTTGTCCGTCGCGGGGTTCTAAAATGTTTTCTCTGGCAATTAAATCAGCTAAACTTTGCTTGATTTGCCAGCGATACCAGAGTTGTTGCCACATATTTCCCTTGGCGATAAATCTGGCAGTGGGTTCAACAATAAACGGTTCTAAGGAAATATTACACTGGCGCAATAAATCCACCGCAGCATAGATATATTTCGCCAGATTATCCCTTTTAATTGCATCCTGATAACGTTTTTGCCAGTTGCCTCGCAGAGTAGCTTGATAGTTGGCAGGATTGAGGGGTAATTGTCGGTTTTCAAGGCGCAATAAATTTTCTACCACATTGCGAAAGGTAGAATCATTACAGGCAGCAATGCTGCTGTAGTCAGTTTCGGCTTTAATGTTGGTTTGCGGGATAGTATCCTGCAATAATTCGACAATTGCACCGTCTTCCGGCGATGGCAATTTTACCAACTGAAAACGTTCCCACAGTTCTGGGTATTTGTCCCACTGTAACTTATCCCATTCACTCGGTTGTCCCGGTGATTCGGGTTCTTTTTCATCTCTCGCAGTGGCAATCACCCGCACTTCTTCGGGACGAGTACCATGGTTTTCATAAGCTTCCAGAGTTTTTAATAGTCGTTCTTGTAAGGGAATATTAATCGCCGCAAGAGGACTATCTTTTGCTTGGGGATTTTGGTCAATTTGCAAACTACGGCGCATATATGAGTTAAGATCGTCGAGGAAAAATAGTAATTTTCTATCTGTTCCGATCGCCTCTAATTGTTTATTTTCAGGTCGCTCTAACCATTCTCCTAATTTTAATACTAACACCGTCCAGCCTTCATGATTCAAACGTTGCGCTACTTCAGCAGCTTCTCTAGTTTTGCCGATTCCTGTGGGTCCGACAATAATTAACCAGCGATTTTGCTCCAGATTTTGCACAAGTTCGTTAGTAAAGTTTCGGTCAGCCATTCGGTGTTGGTAAATAATATTATGATCCGCTAAAGGAGATTTATCCTTTTCATCCCTTTTGTAGATAATCGGGATTACATTGCTATTGGGGGCAATTTTGGTAAAGGGTAAGGACGGTTCAATGATTCGGACTTGTCGTTTTTGCTGTCGATACCACCAAATGAAACCGATTATTGCCAGAACAACAGTAACTAATGCACCAGAGAGGAGATTGTCAATCCAGTCTTTATTAGTTTGATAGAATTGTATTATAGAATTCCACATAAGCCTATTTTAGATTTGAGATTTTCGATTTGAGATTGCGGAATGTGTGTCTAAAGATTGGTAGAAAATTAATTTGACTTCTTTTCACTGGCGAGAATATTCTTCCTCCTTGCCATGATAAGACAAATTTTAGCTGCTTGTAAGTAAGTGGTTCTAATTAAATTGAAGATAGATTTTGTCCTTGATCCCCCCTTGATCC
>NZ_JADEVX010000325.1:0-2017 GCF_015207925.1 Microcystis sp. LEGE 00066
TCTAGAATTAATTGAGACAATTCTCATTTATAAATTGCCCAAATTAAACCGTAAGGAGATAGAAAAAATGTTTAGTTTAAGTGATTTAAGAGAAACTAAAGTCTATCAAGAAGCTTTAGAGGAAGGCAGAGAGGAAGGCAGAGAGGAAGGCAGAGAGGAAGGCAGAGAAGAAGGAGAATTATCTGCTAAAAAAAGCCTAATTTTGCGTCAGCTAAATTTAAAACTAGGTTCTATTCCTTTAAAGGTAGAACAAAAAATTAAACAGTTAAATCCTAATCAACTGGATAATTTAGCTCTTGCTTTATTGGACTTTTCGGATTTGGAAGATTTGCAACAATGGTTAAATTAATAGTATTAACTATAGAACAAATTGCCCAAACTTTAGACTTAGAGATTGAACAAGTAGCACAAGTCATTGAAGGACAAAATTGAGTGAAAACGGACAGTATTTTCTATCATCTCTTTCAGACTTTTCCCGAAAGTTTCTTTGATTTGCTCAATCTTCCCCCAGAAACAGTCAATCATTATCAATTTTCCTCCGTCTCTTTCAGACTTTTCCCGAAAGTTTCTTTGATTTGCTCAATCTTCCCCCAGAAACAGTCAATCATTATCAATTTTCCTCCCTAGAAGTTAAACAACTAGCTTTTCGTTTAGATGGGGTTTTTCTTCCCGATAACCTCAATGACCCGATTTACTTTGTTGAGGTACAATTTCAAAAAGATGAACGGTTTTACTCGCGCTTTTTTAGTGAAATATTTCTCTATTTTCATCAAAGCGAGTTAAGCCAGAATTGGCAAGGGGTGATCATTTATCCCCATCGGGAAATTGAAAATAGTCCCAAATCTCGTTATCAAGAATTCTTTGAGTCAGGACGGGTTAACTGTTATTATCTGAATCAGTTAGATGAGGGGGATTCTCTGGGGGTAAAAGTGTTACAATTAATTGTGGAATCGGAACAAAATACCTTAGCTCAAGGAAAACAACTGATTCAACAAGTTAGACAACAATTCCATGAGTCTTTAAAAAGACAGGACATTCTAGAATTAATTGAGACAATTCTCATTTATAAATTGCCCAAATTAAACCGTAAGGAGATAGAAAAAATGTTTAGTTTAAGTGATTTAAGAGAAACTAAAGTCTATCAAGAAGCTTTAGAGGAAGGCCGAGAGGAAGGCAAAGAAGAAGGTAAAGAGGAAGGCAAAGACGAAAAAGCTCGACAAATTGCCCTAAAAATGCTATCTGCTGGCTTTCCTGTCCCAGAAATCGCCCGATTTACCGATTTATCCCCCGCAACTATCGAGCAATTACAAAGACAAAACGCTGACGATGTTTGATAATATTTGTAAATTTATTGCCGAAAACTTCTCCGATGATCTAGCCACTTGGTTATTAGGTTCTCCCCTCTCCTTAACCGTCCTCGACCCGACGGAATTACAATTAGACCCCATTCGGGCCGATTCTCTGATTTTTTTGCAGTCAGAGCAATTAATTCTCCATACCGAATTTCAAACCGACCCCAACTCTAAGATTCCTTTCCGAATGCTTGATTATCGCATTCGCGTCTATCGTCGTTATCCCCAAAAACAAATGCGTCAAGTGGTAATTTATCTGCGACGCAGTGATTCCCCCCTAGTACAAGAAAATACCTTCCGTGTGGGAGAAACCTTTCATTCCTTCCAAGTCATCCGTCTTTGGGAAGAAAAGACACCACAATTTTTCCATCATCCCGGTTTATTACCCTTTGCCGTCCTCAGCAATACCGATGACCCCGAACAGGTGTTAAGTCAGGTGTCCCGTTCTTTAGAAACTATCCCCGAAAAACAGGTGCAAAGCAATCTCGCTGCCGCTACCAGCATTCTCGCCGGGTTAGTATTAAATCGAGAGACGATTAAAAAAATCCTTCGGAGTGACATTATGAGAGAATCCGTCATCTATCAAGATATTTTAGAGGAAGGCAGAGAGGAAGGCGAGGAAAAGGGACTACAAAAAGGTAAAGAGGAAAAAGCTCGACAAATTG
>NZ_JADEVX010000326.1:0-2013 GCF_015207925.1 Microcystis sp. LEGE 00066
ATGTTGGTTAAGTTCTTGTTGTTGCTCTGGAGTCATTTTTGTCTTTTCCCCACTCTTTTCTCTATCCCATGCCCAATTGATGCTTTTGTCAAGTAGTTTATTTGTTCTTCAGCTTTGACTTGCTCCCGCGTTAATGTTCTTGGTTCTTCTCTTTTTTTCACCTAACAGCTGGTCGATTTTTTTGAGAAAATTGAGTTAATAATCTCTAGGTTGAGTTAAGGTTTGTAGTTGCGCTTTAGCACCAAGTTCTAGGTAAAATCGGGCTAGAGCATCGACATTGCTTGTCATCCCAAGACTGGCCCGACTTACCCTTACTGTTCTTTGTGGCGAGAAAAAGCCAGATCAGCAGTCTCGATCACCTTTAATAGCTGTTCGATGCGGTTTTCCGTTGGGGGGGCCAAACAGGGAAAAACGGCTAAACCGGGGATTTGATTAGCCACCTCGGTGACAGCCACATCAAGGGTGACTAGGGGTAAATTAGCGAGGGTTTCCGACTCGCTCAAGGTTTGCAGATAAGAGTATAAATCTTCTGCGATCGAACTATCAATTAAGATAGCGTCCACCTCCCAGACAGTGGCTAAAAGTTCCGCCTGTTCGCAACTATCGGCCTCGATAAAACGATAATTCTCCCGGACTAATTGATTATTCCAAATCCAGCTAAAGGAAGATAAATCGGAGAAATTGGGGGCATAATGACCGTGTAAACGCAGCAGAGTCGGAGCAGTGCGCTGTTTTCGGCTAGGAACAGGGGAAACGGTCAGATTTAGGCAAGCTTGCAGGGCAGCCGAGGTGATCGGCGGAACCAGAAAACTATCGGCCCCTTGCTGTTGACTGCGGTTGCGCTCGGAATCGGCGGCGGTGACAATAACTTTTATATCTTTGGTTTGGGGATGGGATTTCAGCAGCGTTAACACATCCCAACCGGACAAGAGGGGTAGATTGGGATTGAGAAAAACACAACGGGGTTTTAACTGCCGGGCTTTTTCGATCGCCTCAGTGCCGCTACGAGCGATAATAGCTTTTAATCCCAATTCACTCAAGCGATCGACAAACTGTTCGATCACTTGGGGATTAGCTTCCACCACCAACACCAGACGCTGGGGAGTAGCGGGGTCCTGCTCGGCACCTTGGGGATGAACCGGCAGTAGTAAAGTAAATTCACTACCTTCCTGGGCCCTGGAGACAAAGGATAGATCGCCACCGTGACAGCGTGCTAATTTTTGGCTGAGGACTAAACCTAAACCTGCGCCCTCAAATTGACGGGTGAAAGGACTTTCTAGCTGTTGGAATTTCTGAAAAATCAGATGCTGGGATTCTTCTGGAATACCGATCCCCGTGTCCCAGACGGTAAAAGCCAGCCAATTTTCCCAACGATTGACTTTAATGCCCAAATTACCGCCATCAACGGTAAATTTTACCGCATTATCTAACAAATGCACTAACATCTGTTGTAAACGGGTTTCATCGGCCAGGACATAATCTAACCCCGATTCGATGTCAAGACGATAGCTGCTGGGGAGATCAAGACGTTGGGGATACTTATCGACGATGATATCGTACACCCGTTGACAGAGGCGATCGATTTTGACTCTAGATAAAGTTAATTGTAGTTGTCCTGTCTCTAGGCGGGTTAAATCGAGGAGATCATTAACCAAAGCCATCAACTGGCGACCGCTGCGATAGATTAAATCGGCATATTTGGACTGTCGGGGGTTAAGTTCACCGATTTTTTGTTCCCGGAGCAGACTGGAGAGACCGATAACGGCGGTGAGGGGCGATTTAAACTCATGGCTAACACAGGCGAGAAATTCATCCTTAAGACGATTTAAATGGACTAGATCGGCATTTTTAACCGCTAATTCCTGACAATATTGCTGTTGTTCGGTGATATCGGTGGCTAACAGTAACCATAGTCCTGAAGCTTTCTCGATCAAAGGATAATTATCCGTTAAATTTAACGGCACGGATAACAGGCGCCAAGTCTTAGTTAAACCCGATGTCAGCGTTTCCAGA
>NZ_JADEVX010000132.1:0-12253 GCF_015207925.1 Microcystis sp. LEGE 00066
GTGTAAGGGTGTGGGGTGTGGGGTGTGGGGAGCTTTTTCAGTAAACAATAAACTAAAAACTCACATCTGATAACTGATAACTGATAACTGAATACTGTCTCCTAACCCAATGTTGGACAAAGATAAGCAAAAATTATTTATTGACTCCAAAAACTTGAGAATATTTAAATTAACATTCCGCAATATTTACAAATTCTTAAGAATTAATTGAGAAAGATTTTTATTTAACAACGATGTTATGCTGGTTACAGCGATTTTACTGAATTTCATAATGGGTTGTTCTGTGCTTTTTTGGCCAGCAATGTCTGAAACCCTTGCTACACCTAGAAGGTGATCCTAATTAAGACAGGTAAATGAGTCAATTTCACCCATAACGATGATCTTTTTTTTGTGTAGTTTTATTGCAAAAAAAAAGTTTTTTTGACAAAAAGCACAAATTATGCTGCGGTCTAGCGGATTTCTAGCTGCGAGTAATTATGGGAGAGAAGGGAGCAAGGAGAGAAAGTTCGAGCATTTGTACTAAAAATTCTCATAGGCAGTTTAAATTCAGTACAGCAAACCCTAATTATCTAAGAGCAAAGGTCGCAGAAAACCGCCATAATTCTCGTCATCCGTACCGATAAAGACTTCTACTTCACCTCTAGGAGATTCTCTGGTAGTCACCGCTTCCACTTTCGATCCGTCGATTTCTGCAATTTTTTGGGGATTAGGGGCAAGAATTAGGCTATTATCGGCTGTAACTTGACCAATACGGTAAACAGCACTTCTAAACACTCCCGCACTATCTGGATCGTCAGCAGAAGCTATGTAGATATTACCTTGCTTATCTACGGCTAAATCGGAGATGAGGCGAATATTTTTACCACTACCAAAAGGACTCCGAAAAGTTACCGACTGAAATTCCCCTAATTTTAAGGGATTGAGCGAGATATCCGTCCAGCGAATCTTTGTACTCTCTTGACTATCGGCCCGTTCTGCGTAGATAAATAGATAACGATCGCCTTGACGACTAACAGCGATCGCCTCTACATTTTCCACCGCGATCGGCCAATTTATTTGCTCAACTAGCTTGACTTTTTGCTGGCTGTATGCTAATAAAAATAGTCTTTGAAAAGGTTTTTTCTCGCCACTTTCAGCCAACAAAAACAAATTAGTTTCTGGGATATGAGTAATACTTTCGAGATCGTTACTCAATCCCTCTGGATTTGGCCAATCTACCCTTAAAACCTGCCATAATAGCGGTTTTTCCTGCGTAGGTAGCTGTAAAAGACTGAGTCTTGCTTGAGATGGATCACTTTTTTTGCCCTTATTTTTGGCATCGTGAACCCCTAGAAAAATATCCGCTTCCACCCAAGCTAAACCACTGAGATCTGGGAGATAAGTCTCCAGTCGTCTCGATTGTTGAGCAAAAGAGACTTGCACGGCCGAAAAAAAGAAAATTAGCGTTAAAATACCCGAAAAAACTGTTTTTAATCGGCTATTCTTGCTAAAAAATGCTCTATTCTCTAACATCTCTTCCCTAACTCCCAATATCACTGATTAACTCCTCCACCACCCGATTTAAACCGACGGAATGGGAAGCCTTGCATAAAATGCGATCGCCTGAATCGATCACTTCCTTTAAACGATTAATTAAATCTGCGTGAGTTTGAAAACATTCGCAAGCGACCCCAGTAGCGGCCTCAGCAATAAACTTAGCTTCGGGGTCGTCCACCAAGACAAACAAGCGATCTATGCCTAGTTTTTGCACCCTCTCACCGACTTGGCGATGTAATTGCTCCGAAAAAGACCCTAACTCCTTCATCGTGCCTAAAACAGCAAGATGACGCTGACCGGGGGTAGCTTTCAGTAAATCCAAGGCCGCTAACATTGATTCTAGACCGGCGTTATAGGTTTCATCGAGGAGTAGGATATCTGGCTCTAATTGGTAACGTTTGGCCCGACCACTGGGTAAATTAACCTTAATTCCCTGTTGCAAAGAAGTCCAATCGATGCCTAAAATTTTTGCTACAGCCAAGGCTGCCATAAAATTTAAAGCGTGATGACGACCGGATAAAGGTAAGTTAAAATCTAGTCCATTGACTCGTAAAGTAGTTAAATCCAGTAATTCCCCGACTATATCGCCGCCAAAGAAGCCATAGGTAATTGTTTCCCCCTGCCATACCCGTTTAGCTGTTTCCGTAAGTAAAGGGTGATCGTAGTTAAGAACAGCTATACTACTAGAAGGAGACTCGGACAATAACTCGCATTTGGCCTCTGCGATCGCCGATTCCGACCCTAAACGACCGATGTGAGCGGTTCCCACATTCGTAATCACTGCGATGGTCGGTTGGGCGATTTGAGCAAGCAGGGCAATTTCTCCCCGTCCCCGCATTCCCATCTCGATTACGGCACTATCGTGAGTTTCATCCAGTTCGAGGAGAGTTTTCGGCACTCCGATCTCATTGTTATAATTAGCCAGGGTTTTGTGTACCTTTCCCCGGGTTGCTAATACGGAAGCGATTAATTCTTTAGTGGTGGTTTTCCCCACCGATCCTGTAATAGCAATCACGGGTATAGTAAATTGATTCCGCCACCAATGGGCTAATTGCTGATAAGTTTTTAGGGTATTCTTAACTAGGAATACGGGAATATTACTAGAGTAATTTACCGACACTGGCTGATCAACAATCAAGGCCGCTGCTCCTCTTGCGATAGCCATATCGATAAAATCATGACCATTAAAATTATCACCTTTTAAGGCTAAAAATGCTTGTCCTGACTCAATACTGCGGCTATCGGTATTAATGCCAGATACTAAACTATCGGGACTAAAACTTATGTCAGCTTTATCTTGTAAGGACAATAATTGAGCTAGTTGATTCAGGGATAAATGACAGGGCATAGACAATAAAAATACTTAGGAGTAAATTCCGAATAATCTGAAAGATGGATTGAGGTTTAACGGGGACTTAGATCAGATAAAATCGATTCTTCTTGGCTCTCTCAATCAGATCTGGTGCCATGTAGGGACGCAACGTGATCAGTGAGTTTATCGAACTGCTTGCGCCCATAATCTAATATTGTGAATATTTTTCAGCCAATGTCCGAGAGAGCCAACTCGATGGCGTAGAATGACCCAAAATAGGGACAGCCTAAGAAGGGAGCATCTACTATCTAATCACAATTGACTCCTTTACAGCAGTTAAGTAGGTAGGCGTTAAAAGTTGTCAGACACCCCCCTTATCAAGGGGGGCAGGGGGGATCGAACCTAAAATCCATTTTTAATTTAATTATAACCAGCTACTTATACCATTTTTCTTTATTTGCGTCACAACGAATGCAAGCTTGGCAAGCATTCGAGCGTGGATGTCTGTCATGGATTTAGAAATTTGGTATTATCTGATCACCTCCGTAGGACTAGGACTAGGGTTATTGCTCAACAGGTGGGGAGCGAGGATTAAAAAGTTAAGTAATCTCAACTTCTAGCCAATGGGGTCGCGGAGCTAGGGGATAATTAAACCATCGTCATTTAGGCTGCGTCTATCCGTGAAAATTATCGTTATCGGCAGTGGTGGTCGAGAACACGCTCTAGCTTGGAAACTCCTACAATCGCCTCAAGTAGAACAAGTGTTCTGTATTCCAGGTAATGGGGGAACGGCAATTTTACCTCAATGTGAAAATATCCCCCTAGCAATGGAGGATTTTGCTGAAATTAGCCGTTTTGCCCAGGAAAATAGCGTCGATTTGGTGGTTGTCGGGCCAGAATATCCCCTCTCCCTCGGCATTACCGATCATCTTCTGGCCCAGGAAATAGCGGTTTTTGGCCCCACACAAACCGGGTCCCTAATTGAATCGAGCAAATCCTGGGCCAAAGAATTAATGAACGAAGCCGGAGTTATCACCGCCACTTCCGAAACCTTTACCGATGCAGAATTAGCAAAAACTTATATCCGAGAGCAAGGAGCGCCCATCGTGGTGAAAGCCGACGGATTAGCCGCAGGAAAAGGGGTGATTGTCGCCGAAACCGTAGATATGGCCCTAGAAGCGATCGATGATCTTTTTACCAGTGGCTTTACTAAAGTCGTGGTGGAAGAATTCCTAGAAGGGGAAGAAGTGTCTATCCTCACCCTCACCGATGGGATCAGTTTTCGTTCCCTGCTACCCGCCCAAGATCACAAGCGGATCGGTGAAGGCGATACCGGCAAAAATACCGGCGGTATGGGAGTTTATGCCCCCGCACCCATAGCCACCGCCGCCATTATCGAAGCGGTGGACCGAGACATCCTCGCCCCCATCGTCGCCACCCTGCAAAAACGCGGCATTGACTATCGGGGAGTCCTCTACGCGGGTTTAATGATTTCCCCTGCCGGAGAGCCAAAAGTTCTTGAATTTAACTGTCGTTTTGGCGATCCCGAAACCCAAGCGGTTTTACCCCTACTGGAAACTCCCCTGGCACCGCTGCTGCTGGCTTGCGCTCAACAAAAATTAACTGATTTCCCCTCTTTACAATGGCGCTCCGGTAGTGCCGTTTGTGTGGTGGCTGCCTCTGCCGGTTATCCCGACCACTACGAAAAAGGCCAGTTAATCACGGGAATTAAGGCAGCCGAAACCGCAGGAGCGATCGTTTTCCACGCCGGCACGGTTTTAAAACACGGCGATATCTTCACCGATGGCGGCCGGGTTTTGGGTGTCACTGCTATGGGGGCTAATTTTAATCAGGCGATCGAACTTGCCTATCAATCGGTGAAAAGGATACACTTTCAGGGCATCTATTATCGTCGTGATATCGGCCACCGGGTACGCGAAAAATAAGGGTCAGTATTGAGGCTGGGGTAAGGGGGAATAGTTATGGGTTTTGAGGATTAATTTAGCAGCCAATTGCCCCTTTTTTCGGCATCTCTCACCGCTAATCCTCACCTCTTTCTAGGGTAATCCCTGACAAAAGCGCATCTGATTTGTCAAAAAACCAGTAACTATTGATAAAATCATGAAACTGAATCGCCCAACCAAATTGCCATCCCTATGCGAATTTTGCTCTATTCTTATAACTATTATCCCGAACCGATCGGCATCGCTCCCCTGATGACAGAATTGGCGGAAGGATTGGTTAAAAGAGGTCATCAAGTCAGGGTTTTGACGGCTTTTCCTTGGTATCCTAATAGTGAAATCGATCCCGAATACCGAGGAAAAATCTATCTGGAAGAAGAACGAAATGGTGTTAAAATTCAACGTTCCTACGTCTGGGCGCGTCCCCAAAGAAGTTTAAAAAATCGAATTTTCTTTGAATTGAGCTTTGTTTTTTTGAGTTTCTTTCAGGCTCTCAAGGGTGAAAAACCCGATATAATTTTCTTAACTGTACCCGGATTACCCGTTTGCGTTCCTGCCGCTTTATTGAGTAAATTATATGGGGCGCCGATTATTCTAAATTTGCAGGATATTCTGCCCGATGCGGCAGTTCATGTGGGATTATTAACTAATCAGAAAATGATTAAGGTTTTTAGTGGTCTCGAAAAATTTGCCTACAAAACTGCCAGCAAAATCTCGGTTATTGCCGATGGTTTTACCAAAAACCTTCTAACTAAAAATGTGCCGAGTCAGAAAATTATTGAAATTCCTAATTGGGTGGATGTCAGCTTTATTAAACCTCTGCCGAAAAACAAGAATTATTTCCGTCAAGAAAATCATCTTGAGGGCAAATTTATTGTTTTATATTCTGGCAATATTGCCCTAACTCAACCCTTGGAAACTTTAATCGATGCCGCAGTTCACTTAGTTAATATTCCTGAGATTCAAGTGGTAATTGTTGGTAAAAAAGAGGCACTTGATCGCCTAGAAAAGTATCGCAAACAACAGGGGGCCAGTAATGTGCTTTTATTACCCTTTCAACCCCGGGAAAAATTACCAGAAATGTTAGCCGCCGCCGATGTGGGTATGGTGATGCAAAAACATAACGTTATTTCCTTTAATATGCCGTCCAAAATTCAGGTATTATTAGCTAGTGGTCGTGCTATTATTGCTTCTGTTCCCGCCGCTGGAACTGCTGCTAGGGCGATCGAGCGCAGTGGTGGTGGTTTGGTGATTAATCCTGAAGATCCGGAGGCATTAGCTACAGCTATTTTAAAGCTATACAAAAACCCAGATTTAGCAACTATACTAGGAGAAAAAGGACGACAATACGCGGAAGAAAATTATGCCTTTGAAAAGACTTTGGATCAATACGAAAATCTTTTTTCTCAAGTAATTAGTTAATAATTAGGGTAAGTAGTTATAATTAAATTGAAGATAGATCCCCTCTTAATCCCCCCTTGATAAGGGGGGTATCTGACAATTTTTAATACCTACCTATAGGGAATAGGGGAATTTCAACTAAAACCCTAAAACCCTAAAACCCTAAAACCCCATCAGCTAACCTCTAACTCCCACTTAACTATTTTCATGTTTGATAATTTCTCAAAAAAACTCCCCTGGCAAAGTCTCAAACAAGCGATCGCTTTTTTCTTAACAATTATTGCTTTAACTCCAGTGGTTACAGCTTTAATTTCTAGTGTTAATCAGCCCCAAATCCAATCGAATATTCAACTATATCAAACCAATCTCAACCTACAAGTCACGACTCTCAGCAGCGATGCTGACCCTAATAGCGAGGAATTTGCTAATCTTAAATTAATGCAAACTTCCCTGATCGGTCAAGACCCCTACAGCACCGCCGAGGAACAGTATTTATCAGCCCAGAAAAGTGCCAAAAAAACAATCACCGAACTAAAAAAATCAGCAGTTAGTCCCGAACAAAAAAAATCCCTTGAGCGCGACATCAACTTCTTAAAGGATTTAGAACTAAGATTAAGTCTTATTCAAGCTAGTCAAGGTGACTTGGATTCGGCAAGGCAAATCTGGCAAGATATCAAGGAAAAATCAGAATTTGAGAACTATAAACCTGCTATTTTACAAAATGCGCTGCTGTTAGAGGGATTGTACAGTGAACCCCCCGAAATTGCCTCCGATGCTGAAGCGAGAATCGAGCGCAATTTTCAAGGATGGTTTCGTTATACCATTCTGGAAAAATTATATAGTCTCGAAAATCGTCAAGAGGATTTACTCGCTTTAGAGGAAGAACAGAGTGAAGTGGCGGCTAATGCCTTAATTAAACTAAGTTTGCTGGCTTTCTTGCCTCTTATCGGCGGTTTAATCGGTGTTGTGCTGTTGGTCTTTTTATTAGTGCAGTGGCTGCTCCGCAAACGGCGAGCGCTGCTCTTTTTAGATGATAGTCTCGCTTGGCAAACTAAGTGGGGAGGAGAAACCCTCTGGTGGGGAATAATTATCGGTTTCTTTTTCGTCGGACAAATTGTTTTACCGGTAATTTTCGGGATTTTATCGAGTTTCTTGAGTCTCAACCCCGAAAAATTTAACCTAGAAGCTAAAGCAATATACGTTGTAGTTAGTTATTTAGCCTTAACAGTCAGCAGTTTATCGGTTTTATATCTAGCGATCAAGCCTTTTCGCCCTTTACCTCCCGATTGGTTTCGTTTTAACCTCTTTAGTCCTTGGCTTCTCTGGGGGTTAGCCGGCTATTTCATCGCTTTACCCCTGGTTATTATCGTTTCTTTGCTCAATCAACTAATTTGGCAAGGACAAGGGGGGAGTAACCCGCTGCTGACTTTAGCCCTAGAATCCCAGAATACTTTCGCTTTGCTCTGTTTTGGCTTTACTGCTTCCCTTGCCGCTCCTTTTTTCGAGGAAATTGTCTTTCGCGGCTTTTTACTAGCTTCTTTGACTCGTTATCTACCTGTCTGGGGTGCGATTGCTCTTAGTAGTTTGATTTTCGCCCTTGCTCACCAAAATTTGTCAGAAGTGCTGCCTTTAACCGTCCTAGGTTGTGTTCTTGGCTTTGTTTACACCCGCTCGAAAAATTTATTATCCTCGATGTTGGTTCATAGTCTCTGGAATGGTGGCACCCTGTTAAGTTTATTTTTATTGGGCAGCGGTGCGGGTTAGGTAAGGTAAAAAGTCTCTGGTTTTCGGGGTAGTCTAGGGATAATATCCAATACACTTGTACTTTATCTTGATGAGAGAAGGCTGTAATTTATAATTAAATATCAACCTAAGTGGGTGGGTGGAATTAAATATAAGATGAACGTAGGTTGGGTTGAAGCATGAAACCCAACGCCTGCATGGGTTACGCTACCGCTAACCCATCCTACAAATAATTGTGCCTCCCTACTTATCTCTGTTGGATAAACCATGACTATCGCTCAAAGCTTACCCCTAGTGGAGTCCCATGTAAACCCTGAGATAATCTTCCCAGAAGGCGAATTTTGGAGTGATGAACCCCCTTTGGAAAGTAACCTACATCTACAACAAATTATTTTATTAATTCAGTGTTTAGAATGGTGGTGGCGCGAGCGAGAAGATTATTTTGCCGCCGGCAATTTAACTATCTATTACAGTCCTAACCAGAAAAAGTCAGAATTCTGCCGTGGTCCTGATTTTTTCGTGGTTTTGGGGACAAATCCCAACCCCAACCGCAGAAGTTGGGTAGTTTGGCAAGAAGAGGGCAAATATCCCAATTTAATTATCGAAATTCTCTCCGATAGTACCGCCAAAGTTGACCGAGAGGAGAAAAAACAAATTTATCAGGATATATTTCGCACTCCCGATTATTTTTGGTTTGACCCAGAAAGCTTAGAATTTGCAGGATTTACTCTAATTAGCGGTCAATATCAACCGATTACCCCCAATGCTCAGGGACGGATCTGGAGTCAACAATTAGGCTTATATTTGGGTTTATCTGCCAATAAATTGCGCTATTTTACCCCCGAAGGGGAATTAGTACCTACTCCCGCAGAAGCGGCACAACAGGCAGAAACCCAAGTTGAACAGGAAAGGCAGAAATCCGCAAAATTAGCGGCTAAACTGCGGGAATTGGGCATAAATACAGAGGAAAATCTCTAATCTTTTTCTGTCAACCCTTGCACTTAATTAGATAACCACATCGTTGCTCACCTTGATTGATCCAGTGAGTCCGTTCGATCGTACAATCGGGAAGTAGCATGGCAAACATTTCTAATTCATGGCCACAGATACTGGGATAGGAACCGGCGACCTCAGCAATAGCGCAATGATGCTCGGCCAGGATATAACTATTTTCTGCTTCCAGTGCCACTAATTCTGCCATATAACCCTCCTCTTGGCGAATTTCCAGCAATTTTCTCATTCTTTCCCCTAAAGACCCCTTGCCGAGGCGCAATTGATATTCTGCCGCTTTGCGTTGCCACTGTTTTTTGAGAATTTCCCCCACCTGTTGCTCTCCTACCGTCTCCACGAGAGTATTGAGGAAAGAAACGGCGAAATTATCGTAATTATGGGGAAAACGGCTACGACCTTGACGACTGAGACGATAAATGTGCTGAGGCCGTCCTATCTTATTTTGTACCGCAAAATATTCGATCAGTCCTTCCCCCTCCAAATCCTTAAGATGGCGTCGCGTCGCTTGCGGACTAATGCTTAACTCCTCGGCCAAGTCTTGGGCAGTAGATTGACCGTTTTTGAGCAAATATTGCAGAATATCGTCTTTCGTCGAGGCGGGTTGAGTCGTGGTCATGATACCAAAAACAGAGGCTTTAGCGTACAATTGCTGAGGGTCAAGGAGCGGCCAATTACCCCTACAGAGTAACTTGAATAACAGAGGTTTATCAGCATCCTCTCAAATTTTCCGTGACTTTGACAACAGCTTTGTTGTTAATCTATTATATAATCAATTTAAACAACTTTATTGTTGTTTAACTGCCTCCCGCGTATAGAGAACACTAACCCCCATGAGTGCAACCACCGTTAAAAACCTCGTTAACCAACCCTACAAGTACGGTTTCATCACCGATATCGAATCGGAAACCATCCCTCGCGGTTTGAATGAGGAGATTATTCGCCTAATTTCGGCGAAAAAGAAGGAACCGGAATTCATGCTCGATTTTCGTCTCCGGGCCTACCATCAATGGCAAAAGATGACCGAACCCAGTTGGCCGCACGTTTCCTATCCTGCCATTGATTATCAAAATATTATCTACTACTCTGCACCCAAACAGAAAAAAGCAAAACTCAACAGTCTTGAAGAAGTTGACCCCACTTTAATCGAAACCTTTGAAAAATTAGGCATTCCTCTTTCGGAACAAAAACGCCTTTCTAACGTCGCCGTCGATGCTATCTTTGATAGCGTTTCTATCGCCACAACTTTTAAAGAAAAACTAGCAGAACAAGGGGTTATTTTCTGTTCTATCTCGGAAGCTTTACAGGAACATCCCGACTTAGTGCAGAAATATCTCGGCAGTGTGGTTCCCGTGGGTGATAATTATTTTGCCGCTCTTAATTCTGCCGTTTTTAGCGATGGTTCCTTTGTTTTTATCCCCAAAGGTGTCGTCTGTCCGATGGAATTGTCCACCTATTTTCGGATTAATAACGGTGAGACGGGACAATTTGAAAGAACTTTAATTGTTGCTGAAGAAGGGGCATCGGTAAGTTATTTAGAGGGTTGCACCGCTCCGATGTACGATAGTAATCAACTTCATGCCGCCGTCGTGGAATTAGTCGCCCTCGATAATGCGGATATTAAATATTCGACGGTACAAAATTGGTACGCTGGCGATGCCAATGGTAAGGGAGGTATTTACAATTTCGTCACTAAACGGGGTCTGTGTAAAGGAGTTAATTCTAAGATTTCTTGGACGCAGGTGGAAACTGGTTCGGCAATTACTTGGAAGTATCCCAGTTGTGTCTTAGTCGGCGATAATTCCGTCGGGGAATTCTACTCAATTGCCCTAACTAATAACAAACAACAGGCCGATACAGGTACGAAAATGATTCACATTGGCCGCAACACCAAGAGTACGATTATTTCTAAGGGAATTTCTGCGGGTAACTCCCAAAATAGTTATCGCGGTTTAGTGAAAATGGGACCGAAAGCCAAGGGAGCAAGAAATTACTCCCAGTGTGATTCTATGCTGATTGGAGATAATGCCGAAGCTAACACTTTTCCCTATATTCAGGTGGATAACAACAGTGCTAAAGTAGAACACGAAGCTTCTACCTCTAAAATCGGTGAAGACCAATTATTCTACTTCGCACAACGGGGTATTTCCGAGGAAGATGCTGTCTCTATGTTAGTCAGTGGTTTCTGTAAGGATGTCCTCAGTAAATTACCGATGGAATTCGCCGCCGAAGCCGATAAACTCCTCAGTCTCAAGCTAGAAGGAACCGTCGGATAATCAGTAAAGTAGGGTGGGTTAGGCGATAGCCGTAACCCACCAAAAGCTAAGACAATTTATCCATCGATTGATGATTCGCCGTCAACCCCAAAAACTAATATTTTTGTTCTACAAAAACATCTCATGAGTGAAGTAATTTTATCGGTAAAAAATCTGACCGCTAGTATTGACGGAAATCAGATTCTTAAAGGAGTTAACCTCGAAATTAAAGCAGGGGAAACCCACGCAATTATGGGACGCAATGGCTCAGGAAAAAGCACCTTTTCCAAAGTAATCGCCGGACATCCCGATTATGAAGTAACTGGGGGAGAAATAATTTATAAAGGCGAAAACCTTTTGGACAAAGAACCCGATGAACGAGCGCTTATGGGTATCTTTCTCGCTTTCCAATATCCCTTAGAAATCCCCGGCGTTAGTAACCTCGATTTTCTTCGCGTTGCCTATAATGCCCGACAAAAACATCTAGGCTCGGAAGAATTAGATAGTTTTGACTTTGAGGAATTAGTCGAGAAAAAACTAGAAGTTGTCCAGATGAATCCTAGCTTTCTTGGCAGAAGTTTAAACGAAGGTTTCTCCGGTGGTGAGAAAAAACGTAATGAAATCCTCCAAATGGCCTTATTAGAACCCACTTTAGGAATCCTCGATGAAATTGACTCCGGTTTAGACATCGATGCTTTACGAATTGTTGCCCAGGGAGTCAATCAATTAGCTACCCCCGATAACGCTTTTTTACTTATCACCCACTACCAGCGTCTGCTCAACTACATTGAACCCGATGTTATTCATGTTATGTACGATGGGCGCATTGTCACCAGTGGCGGTAAAGAATTAGCTCTCGAATTAGAAAGAACTGGCTACGATTTCCTCGATGAACAAGTATTAGCCGTTAAATAATCTAGTTATCAGTTATCAGTAGTCTGGGGAGTCAGGAGTCAGGAGGCAGGATGCAGGAGTCAGGAGTCAGAAGTCAGGAGGCAGGAGATTATTTTTACTTATTCTCCCCACACCCCACACCC
>NZ_JADEVX010000133.1:0-12190 GCF_015207925.1 Microcystis sp. LEGE 00066
TGGATACACGCCACACAAGCGTTTGAACTCTGTTGGCTTTAAAGTTTTTACTTGTTCGTAAGTCATCTTTCAATCTTAACTCTTGGACTATTTTATCCTATTTTGTCTAGACTTATGCAAGAGATCTCTTCACCAGCTAAGTATTTTTACTCAAGTCTCTGGAGGGGGATAGCTTATGTGACAGTTGAGGGTGCGGAATGTGGGTTTGATAATGTACCTTTTGGGCGAACGCAGTTCGCCCCTACATTGTGGACAAAATCCGTTACTGTAGGGGCGCAAGGAACCTGCGCCCTCCGATAGGAGGAGAAATAACAGGCTGATAGCTTAATGCTATAAATCTTCTTCTACCAAAGCCTCGACCCGTCCTGTTTTGACCGCTTCCACCAAAGCGGCGTGATCTCGTTCTGTCTGATCGGCATAAGCGATCGCAAATTCGCCCATGGCTAGATCAAACTGATCTCCTTTTCCCAAATAACCGCTAATAGTGGCCGCATCTCCAGATTTAGCGTGGGCGCGGGCCAAGGTCCAGCCGCAGAACTCGGCGTAGCGTTGCAGTTGGACGGCCGATACTCCTTCAATGGGTAGGGAAAACTTCATATCCCGTAGTTGCCGTAAATAGAAGTCGTTGCCCCCTCTTCCCTTGGTCCAGCCCAAAAATATGTCGCTAGAGGATTGCATCAATCTCTGGCCTGTAACTACCCGTTGCCCCTGATTTTCGTACTGGCTCTTGGCGGTATAGGGTTCGAGAACCGAAGGGCAAGCCTCCTTAACTTGTAGGATGAGGGGATGGTTATCTTCCGAGAACAATAGGGCGATATAACATCTGGTGCCGACACTGCCAATGCCCACCACTTTCAGGGCAAAGTCCTCTAACTGGTAGCGATCAAAGAGGACTCGGCGTTCCTCCGGCAGGGATTGGCGATAGTCTTCCAGACCCTCGCGCACGATAGTCTCCCAATCCGGTTCGTTGACATGGTAGAGAATGGGGGGCTGATCGACAAAGCGATTGCGTCCGCCAGTTTGGGTGACGATCTTGGGGTAGAGATGTTCGATGATGCGCTCGCGGGCCTTTGTCATCATCTGTTCCCGCAACTTCCGCGTCTTTTCGTCGGGAGCCATCTCGATCGCCTGTTCTGCTCCTATGCGCGTGTACCATACCTCTAAGGGACTGAGGCGAGAATATTCCCGCAGGTGTTCTCGATAGGAACGAGCGCAATCGATCGCCGCTGCCTTCGATTCTCGATCGGATAGATCGCTATCCCTGCCGGCGATGAGAAAGCTGACCACGAGACGCTTGATATCCCATTCCCAAGGCGCGGGCAGGGTTTCGTCGAAATCATTAATATCGAAGACTAAATTGCGTTCGGGGGTGGCAAAAAATCCGAAGTTTAACAGGTGGCAATCCCCGCAGGCCTGCACGATAATGTCGGTTTTGGGAGTGGTGGCCAGATCGTAGGCCATCAAGGCAGCGGAACCGCGCAGGAAGGTAAAGGGACTCCGCAACATTCGTCCGTAGCGGATGGGAATCAATTCCTGTAATCGCCCCCGATTTGATGCTTCGATGATTTCGATCGGCTCTCGACCAGCTGCGGGGGGTTGCCAGATAGCGTGGTCAGAACGCGGCAATCGCTCCCGCAGGGATTTACCGATCTGGATGCGTTCTTCCCGTGAACGGAATCGAGCTTGAGAGGGTGAGCGGATCGGGGTTTCTATTTGGTGGTTCATAGCGACTTTTTCCCCTGAATGAGATTACATCCCTTGCTGTTAGATGACTAAATGAATACAAGCAATAGGAAATAGATAAGTCAATAGTGATGGTTCCCCTTCTGGGATAACTTTCTAACATTTCCCCCTTTAGAGATAGCTTCTGATGCTCGGTTCAACAATTAATCTTCACTCGTTTCTTATCTGGGGAAGATCAACCTCATCAATGATAGATTTTTTTCTGAAATGGCTATCTCTTAAATTTGCTTAACTTTTAGCCCAATGGCAGCTCTACTGTTTCGATTGTATCTTGCTGAAAAATTGCTGGCGGGATAATCTTAACAAAATTTTATCTAATATTTAGCCTTCGGCAAGGGGCTAAAATCTCGCTCTTTTGTCGGGAAAAGGGGGAACTATTCCGGGTTAAAGGTGAAAATTTTCCCCTCACCCCAGTTCTGTAGGAAGTTTTCTGTTTATTTTTTTGGGTTAGGAATACTTTTTCGCTGGTTTAACCCGGTTTTTTCTAGAACTGAGAAATTTATTTGCCCAGGTCTTAGTCATACCAAATTAAATTGTATTCAGTAAGGATTAGGGGAAATCCTGTTAGAGAAGCAACCCTCTGGGGGGGGTTAACTTCTTAAACAATTCATCTACTTTGACTTCTAACGTGCCTAGGGTGATGGGAGCGTCAATTGATAAATATTCTCTAATTTCTTAAGCCATAATTAAAACTCAATAACTTTAACCAGAGGCGGGGATTGTCTTTTTCTAGCCAGCTTTGGGAGTTTTTTAACCATTGGGGAAACCAGGGACTAAAAAGCAGATTTTTGACTCCATCAAGGCTAAAATCGAGATAGGAACCCAACCAACGAATTAAATCCTGACTGCCGGCCATTTCTGCTATCCATAACAGTAAAGCTGGGTTTTTTCTGGCCGCTTTAATTGCTAAACGGCTAAAGGTTAACCAATCGGTTTTATCCTTAATAAAGGTTTCAGAAACCTCCGGCGGTTCGTCGGCCAATAAACCGAAAAATGTGTTTAACATGGCGTTAATTCTTTGGGGGGGTAAGGTTTTTCCCGTGGGAACCATCATTCCTTTAGAAAATAACCAAGTTACCGCCACATTACTTTGATAAGCTCGCACATTTTCTAGGTCTTTAGCTGTTAGTAAATCGTGTTTTAATGCCATATCCAAAAGATGGGTTAAGCGCTCTAAATTACGCACCAAAGAACCGAACCCAGTAAAGATTAACGGTGATTGCAGAGAGGCGGCATCACCGATGGCTAAAATGCGATTAAAGGAGACAATTCGATCTTTTTTTCCTGTGCTAAAATGCCCCGGTATATAACCAAAGGTGGGTTTTTTCCAGGTTAATTTTTCTGGATCACACTGTCGATATTCGGGCAGAATAGTAAAGAAATCTTCGTACATTTCTAACAGAGACCCGGGGTTATCGGGATGGACTTGATGATAGTGAAATAGATAAAAGGTTAATTCTTTTCCTTCCCCCGGAAATAATTCCCAAATTAGTTGTCTGCCTTTAGAAATATCGCCATGGGAATTTAAGACATCGCCATAGTGAGAATCCCACACCACCGGATCGAATCCTTCTACTACTGCCCCCACCGTCGGACAGACACTATCAAAGGCACGCACTCCGTTTAATTGCCAAGCAATGGGGGAAGCAGAACCCATAGCATCAATCAATAAACGGCCTTTTATCTGTTGAATTTCCCCACCATGATTAAGGGTGACAGTAACACTATTAGCGGTAATATCAGCCTTAATAAATTCGGTTTGATCGAGAATTTTACCGCCATGATCCTGTAATTTTTTACCGCAGGATTGCAGCAATTGATCGGAATTAATGGCAATATTTAAAACCGTGGGAGTATGGAGAATTTTGGCTTTTAGACGGGGGGGATTATTGCCATCAAAAAACTTATTAAAGCCATCGATGTATTCTTGGAAGATTAATTCCTCGAATTCTTCGGCCGTAAATAGACCTAAATTAATTAAACTTTGAAACTCCGAGCGAGAGATATTCCATTCCCGATTCATCCGTCCGAAAGGCAGTCTTTCTACTAAGAGGACTCGATAACCTAATTTGGCCATCTGTGCCGCATGAATTGCCCCCAAGGCACCACCAATATAAATTAAGTCGTAGGTGATGGGATGATCATTTTCTTCACTGCTAGAGAAAATTACTGGCTGCGGTTGTTGGGGATTTTTGGCACTGTCGCGCCAACGTTTTTCCCACCAATACAAACGTTCTAAATCCGCCTCTCCTTGGGGCATTTTGCGGAAGTAGTGAACCGTTAGGGGATAGTCCGCTTCTAAATCTGTAAAAATTGAGTGATTTTTTTGATCGATATTTGGTATCGTGTTATACTGCGGCGGGAAACGCTTTTGTAAAGCTCGATCGAGCTGCCGAGTCAGGGATGTTTCTTGATCATGCGATCGCTCACCCCAGCGGAAAACTTTTAAATAAGTAGTCCGTTGCAGCGTCCAGACAAAAATCGACAATTCGATCGCCTCCGATAAGCGCAATCTCACCCCGTTAGGTGTATTTGTCTTAACACCGTTTGCGGGTTGCCAATCGGATTGTAACCAGTGACAAACGGCGATCGAGTCAGGAGTCGGAATTTCTCTGTAAAGTATTTCTCTCATCTTGATTTAGCTGTTAAACCCAAAAATCGTCTGATTACGCTAGACTACACAGAAAGTTTTCTGAAAAAAGTTTAAAAAACTTTACATACCTAGATTAATACACAGCCTACCCCATCTGATTATGAATTATCCCATCCCGACTACCCCCGAAGAAATTGCCGCCCTCCGACAGCGTCCCGTCGATGAGGAGATGATCGCTGCCGTGATTGCGGGAATTATTAGAATGACCCACGCTCAGGGTCAATCCCTCGATGATCTGACTGAAGAAATTCTCGCAGAAGACCCGATTTTAGATCAAGTGCAACGACGTTGGTTAAGTCAGCTTTTCACTAATGCTTGGCAAAATTTAGCTGGATGGGTGTAATTGAGCGATGGAATGGCTAACAATCACTCTCGCTAGTGTTTTGACCCTGTTAACTCCCGCAGGGGCAATTATTGATACGGTTTTAGCCCATACCCTTCGCTCCCAAGTCCAAAAAGTGGAACAATTGGCCGTGAGGGTCGATAATACTCCCAATTATCAGGTTCTGCAAGGCAAAATCGATCGAGTTCGCATTTCTGCACGGGGAATTTATCCCCTTGCTGGTGTTCGCATTGAGAAGATCGAGCTAGAAACTGAGCCAATTAGCCTCGATTTGCGGCGATTACAGCAAAAAAACAGCAGTTTAGCCGCCGCACTGCGCCGACCGGCTGCGGGAGCATTGCATCTTGTCCTCACGGAAACTAATCTTAATCAAGCTTTACAATCGGCAGCGGTCAAAGAACAAATTCAGACCCTGATTAATAATCTGATTCCCTCTAGGGAAGAATTTGGTAGCACAAAATATCAACTTAGTCAAGCAAATTTTAACTTTCTTAATAATAATCGAGTCGCTCTCAGCCTGCAGCTAGAGACCCAAAGGCCGGACGAACCAGCAGCCACCCTCAATCTGAGCTTAGAAGTGGGATTTAAGCTAGTGCAGGGGCGAAAAATCGAGCTTATTGACCCCACAGCCACTCTTAATGGTCGTCGCATCTCCTCGCGCCTTCTCAAGGGGTTTGCCGAGGGTATATCCACCCAGTTAGATTTAAAAAACTTCGAGAAACAAGGAATTATCGCCCGCCTTCTCCAATTACAGATTGACGATGATAAGCTAAGTATAGCGGCTTTTGGCAGAATTGAACCTCGATCGGGGAACCCCAATTAAATTTAACGGTCGGAAAACAGGAGATATTTCAGTGATCAGTGATCAGTAATCAGTAATCAGTGAAAAGAAAACGGCAATTTCTCTTTCAGTGATCGGTAAAAAGTGAAAAGACACTGGGAAACTGCTATTTAATACTGCTCACTTAATACATACCAATAACTGATAACCGATAACCGATAACCGATAACTGATAACTGATAACTGATAACTGATAACTGATGACTGATAACTGATAACTGATAACTGATAACTGAATTATGCCTAGTTCTCGCTCTAGTGATAAAATCTCTTTACCTTGGATAATTGGTATCGGCCTCGCTTTATTTACTGCTGGTGGGTTCACTGCTTGGTTTGCCGTCCATCACCTATCTTCCCCCCAGAAAACCAGCGAAAACCCGATTGAATCTCCCAGTCCGGTGCCGATAAGTCAATCACCAATTTTTGAACCGGTTTCTCCGGGTCCGGTGAAGACAAGTCCGACAGCAACTCCTGCAGCTATTCCTGTTAGGGAAACTCGACAGGTTTATTGGTTAAAAGTGACCGATACGGGTAATCAATTAGTCAGCCAAGAAATTACCGTTCAAAAAGCAGATAGCGACGACCGAGAGTTAACAGCAGTATTGAAGATTCTATTAGCTGGTCCAAGTAATCCTCAGGATATGACTACTATTCCTTCCGGGACTAAATTACTTGATTTAAAAGTAGATAAAACGGGAATTAAGATTAATCTCTCGCGCGAGTTTGGCAATGATGATGGCCCTGATATGTTAATCGGTCGTTTGGCACAAATCATCTATACTACTACTACCGAGGATCCCAATGCCAAAGTCTGGATTCAAGTGGAAGGAAAACCCCTAGAATTATTAGGAGAAGGCCACGGTATTGAAGTTGCCCAACCGATGACTCGTAAGTTTTTTGAGGAGAATTATCAATTGTAAGTTGTCCGCGCATTTAAATTGTTTGTTGCGATAGCGAATTGAGGTTAACTAGGGGGATTACTGGGGGGATAGGGAAAAAGAATTGGATAGGGAATTTTAATTCCTTCTTGCTGATAGCGTCGGTGTAGGAGTTTAATAAATTCGTGTTTAATGGTGAGATGTTGAAAAAACTCTTCTTCTACCACCTTGAGATAAACTGTTAGCACAATGCTATAGTAATCGAATTTGCGGTAAAGGATCAAGGGTTGATAGTTACCGAGGTGAGGTTGCAATAACTGGGCGATTTCTTGCATGACTTCTAGGGTAACTTTTTCGACTTTTTCTAAGTCACTATCGTAACTAATGCCCACTTCCACGGGAATCAGTAGGGAGTGATCTGGTAAACTATAGTTACGGAAACTAGAAGAAATGATCTGAGCATTGGGAATGACCAAAATATTATTGGTAATTTCTTCGATGACTGTGCATCTTAAATCCACATCTCGCACATAACCAGCTTCTCCCGTTTTCAGTTCAATATAATCTCCCGGTCTAACTTTTTTAGAAGTGATAATATTAATCCCTGACATTAAATTAGCTAGGGTATTTTGGAGAGCTAAACCGAGGGAAACACCCCCAATACCAAAGGCAGTAAGCATCGGAGTTATCGAAATGCCAATCGAGCTTAAAATCAGCAAAAAACCGCAGCTAAAAATCAGAACTTTGGCGAGAAATTCAAATAGGGAAGTTAGGGAAGAAATGCCATCATCTCCCGTGGTATAAAATCGTAATATTTCCACGGATAATTGAGCAATAGCCCAAGTAGCTGAAGCTAAAAAAGCCACTAGCAGCAATTTTTTGCTCAGGAGAATCAGGTAGGGAAAGAGGGGAAGATTGGGAAGGGAGAGGGCAATATTTAAACCCAAAAGTCCGAACCAAAGTATGCTTAATCCACGAAGGGAACGTAAAACCCCTTCCGAGAAACGCAGGTTTTTTTCTCTGGCAATCGATAAAAGTTGACTGACAACGCGCTTTTCTACGAGCCATCCCAACAGCAGGAAACTGAGGACGATGGTGATAGGTAGGATAATATAGGGCCAATCTTCCAGTCTGGTTAATAGGTTCATTGCTAGAGGGTTAGAAAAAGATGCAGTTTTGTCTTATATTATTCTCCATTTGCCTATCTCTAGCAGCGGCGGTGGAATTTTGGGGCAAAAAGTTGCAAAATGTAAAGAGAAACTCATCTTTCCTTCGGCGGCCTTCGTGAATAGTCAGTTAGTTAAACCAAAATTCGGGCTTTATCGATTCTTAATGGTTATAATCGTGGTTTTTTTGCTGATTAGCACCTTTTTAATCGCTTTTCATCTGGCTAAGATGTCGGATCCCTACATTAAGGAGGTGTTATCCCGACAAGGTAATGTGAGTCGCGGTTACGAAATCTTTCAAATTAACTGTGCTGCTTGTCACGGTCAGTTTGCTGATGGCATCGTCGGACCAAGTTTAGAGGACGTTTCCCATCGCAAATCGAGAATTAGTCTGATTGAACAGGTAATTAGTGGTAAAACCCCGCCAATGCCCAAATTTCAGCCCGATCCTCAAGCTATGGCCGATTTATTGGTTTATTTAGAAAAGCTTTCAAAAAACTGACTTGAAAGAGGGTGTGGGGTGTAGGGAAGGAAACCTCTTTCATCTGTGGGGGTGAAAACTTTTTCATCGGGATTTACTCTTGGCTGACGTTGATGGTAAGCTAGGACTCGTTGAAACTGGGTGGAGAGTGACAGGTGGGGAATGGAGAGGTGAGGGAATGGGGAATTTCAACTAAAACCCCAACACCCCCCGCAACGCACACGCAGTGACCACCCCAAAACCCAACCCCTGAGAAACTGATAAATTTTACTTATATAGAAAAATTTTGCTTCTATTTGGGTACGCTAGTAGAGACACTTAACGATAAATACTTATGTCTTGGCATTTCCAAGTTGAACCTGCAATTATGCAAGGGGATTTCTGGCAAGTTAGTCAGTTTTACGAAGAACTGATAGAAAGAGAACCCTTAGAAATTAGTCATTATTGGTATTTAGGATTAGCCTATCTTTTGGAAGCTCGGGAAGAAGAAGCACAAGCTACTTGGTTATTTGTCTTCACTCAAGGAGATGAACAGGAGGTGATGCTGTGGACAGTAGATTTAGTCAATATTTTGGATGGGGAAGCACGCAGACAATTAGAGTTAGGCAATTTAGAAACCAGTTGGTTAATTCGAGGACATATTCGCGAGATTAGTCCCGATAATGTTGATAATTTACTGCGGTTTATTTTATTAGCAATTAATTTGAATTATTTCGAGCAGGAGCAGTTACAAGCTTGGTTATTTGTTGATGTGTTAAAAACAAATAATTTCCAGAGTCTAGAGTTAAGTTTATTAGCAGAAGTTTTAGAAAAATTTATCGATTCTCAGATACCAGAAACCGTCCCTTACTTAGAGTCAATATTTCAATCTAACTATCAGCGACAAACTTTTATCAAAATAGTAGAAGCTAAAGTACCTTCTCTAGCCATTAATAATAAACCATTGGCTATTGATATTATTAATACTTGTTTAGCAGTAGAACCAGAGCAAATTTATCTGTTAGCTGCACTTTATCAATGTTATTTTGATAATCGAGATTTTGCTGCTGCTATCCAAGTAGCTAATCAATTAAAAACAAGTTGTCAAGGGTTTCCTTCTCAAGTTGTAGCTGATTATATTGCTCTTTATGTCAAATTATTTAGTGGTAATTGGGTCGATATTAAGGCAGATACTGAAAAATATACAGAATCCTTGCAAAAAAGTATCACTAATCAAGAATGTCCCAGATTATTGGATGCACCATACCTAACAATTTTATCCCCTCTAGTTTACCTAGAAGATAACCCAAGAAAAAACCGTTATATTAGTAATTGTGTTGGTCAACTTTTTCAGGAATATGTTCGCAATAATTCTAACTGTCATTCTTTGCGAAAATCGACTATTAAGGATACCAATAAAGTTCTGAAAATTGGCTATATTGCCCATACTTTATATAATCATTCTATCGGATTAATCTCTAGATGGTTAATGAAGTATCATGACTATAATGAGTTTCATGTCTCTTTATACCTAGTATCTCAAAAAGAAGATATGATCACTCAAAATGATTTTAAAAATCAGGTAAATGCTTGCTATCACTTACCGATTAATCCTCAAATGATTGCTGAAAAAATTAGTCAAGATAACATTGATGTTTTGGTAGATTTAGACAGTATCACTAATAACGCAACTTGTCAAGTTATGGCACTTAAACCCGCACCAATACAAGTGACTTGGTTAGGTTTTGATGCGTCAGGAATTCCCGCAATTGATTACTATCTTGCTGATAATTACGTTTTACCAGCAGATGCACAGGAATATTACCAAGAAAAAATTTGGCGCTTACCTAATTCCTATATTTGTGTGGATGGTGTCGAGGTTGCTTACCCCTCTCTCCGAAGGGATGATTTAGGGATTCCAGAGGATGCAATTAATTACTTAACCGTACAAACGGGGGTTAAACGTAACCCTGAAATTATTCGACTTCAGCTACAAGTTTTAAAGGCAGTTCCTAATAGTTATTTGAGTATTCAAGGGTTAAGTGATGCTAAATCAGTGGAAAAATTATTTTTCAAAATTGCCGAGGAAGAAGGAATTAATTATGAGAGATTAAAAATCTTACCCCTCTATCCCACAGGAATTTATCGAGCAAATTTAAGGATAGCTGATGTGGTTTTAGATACCTATCCCTTTACGGGAGGAATGACGACTTTAGATGTGCTGTGGATGGGGATTCCTTTAGTTACAAAAGTTGGTCAACAATGGTCATCGAGAAATAGTTATACTTTAATGGTTAATGCGGGAATTAGTGAGGGTATCGCTTGGAGTGATGAGGAGTATATCGACTGGGGGATTAAGTTAGGTAAGGATGAAAACCTGAGACGCAAAGTTATCGCTAAATTAGATGAATCTAGAAAAACTTCCCCGATTTGGAATGCACGTCAGTTTACTAAAGATATGGAAAGCGCCTATCGTCAAATGTGGCAAATCTATTGTGAAAGTTAATCAGGGAGAATTAAATCATGTCTTGGCAAAACGAAGTTAAAACCGCTTTAGAAAACAATCAATACGATATTGTTAGTCAGTTTTACGAAGAACTGATAGAAAGAGAAACCCTAGAAATTAGTCATTATTGGTATCTAGGATTATCCTATCTTTTACAAGATAGAGAAGAAGACGCACAAGCTACTTGGTTACTGGTGTTGAGTCAAGCAGCTGAATCAGAATTATCGGGGTGGATAGAAACTTTAACTCAAATCTTAGATGCAGAGGCAACCAGACAAGAAAATTCCCAAAGACTAGAGACGAGCTATCTAATTCGATTGCATCTACAAAACCTTAATCCTAGTTTTTTAAATAATCTCCTGCATCTGATGGAATTAGAAATACAATTCCAATTTTTTGCGATGGAAAAGTGCAATGATTGGTGTGTATTTGAACTGTTAGAGAATACAGCTACAGCAGCAATTAATCTTGATTTACTGCTGCGAGTGACGGAAAAAGTTTTAATCTACCCCTGTACTGATACCATCCACTTTTTAGAATTAGCAGCCTTACATATCAATAATCCAGAAATAATTGCAACCAAAGTTATATCAGCAATTGTCAATTATGCTTATCAACAAAAGCAAAGTGTATTTGCTATTAATTTAGTAGAACTTTGTTTGCGCTTTCTCCCAGAGGATTTATACCTACAAAATAGCTTATTTAATCTTTATAAAACCACCACTGTTGACTATAATAAAGCTCTAGAAATTGCCGATAATTTTTATAAAAGTTGCCAAACAAATACTGAAAAGCTGTTGGGAATTTCTCTGGTGATTGGTATTTTACAAGCTAAGGGAGACTGGGGAAATTTACCTAAATTTATTGATGAATTAATACAACTAATCGAGGGACAAATTAATGCTAAACAATTTAATGCACGTCCTTTTATTATTGACTCTATTTTAGGAGTTACTATCTGTCTTCCCTACTATCAAGATAATCCGAAAATCAATCGCTATTTACAAAGTAAACTAGCAGAAATTTTTCAAGCAGATGTAAGAACCCGCTACAACTATATTGCTCCTGTTTCTTCTCCAAAATCTCCAGCAAGAAAAATAAAAATTGGTTATATTGCCTATACTCTCCGTCGTCATTCTGTGGGTTGGTTAAGTCGCTGGTTATTTCACTATCATAATCGAGATAAATTTGAAATTTACACCTATTTTGTCAACCAAGCAGCGGACGAAATTACTGAAAAATGGTTTATAAATAACTCAGATTATAGCTATAACTTGCCAGCAAAAATTGAAGAAATAACTGCCCAAATTCGTCAAGATAACTTAGATATTTTGGCTCTTCGTTACTCTTTATGCTAAATCAACAGACAAGATGCCAAGATAACATACTTCTAACCCAAAAATTCCGAAAGTTTCTAAAGCCATAGCCTCTTCTTTTTATTAGTTTAAGTTTATTGTTGATTCCCTCGACCACCCCATTCGTTGTCCTTCGCTCGAAATAACTAATTATTTCTCCAAACCAGTTTCGGATTGTTTGACAACTCTTAGTAAAAACACTGGAGGATTTTGCCAACCATTCCGAGATGGATAGCATTCCCTCT
>NZ_JADEVX010000134.1:0-12125 GCF_015207925.1 Microcystis sp. LEGE 00066
ACCCCACACCCCACACCCTGCCCCCAGGAAAAGCTTTTTCAGCAAACCCTATTTAGGTTTGCCAGAGCTGATAACTTTTGCTTAATTTTAATCAGGATAGTTTTTATTTTACTCTTGAATAGATTAGAATTTTTGGTAGATCTTTTAATTTGCGTGATTAAATTTTCTGCTATCTTAATCCTCAACAACTTGGCCGTATCTTCAGAGATTTTATTTTCTAGGTAACTTAGCGCATTGCCTAAGGCATCATCTTGAAAATCTGGACAAAAAATGTTAGGGTTTCCTTGCACTCGACTGACGAAAATGAGCCCCTTAATATAGGCAGTTGCTAGAGTTTCTAAATCTAAATCAGATGGCACAAAGTATTGCAAGATATCTTGGAGAGTCTCCTCACCTTCTGCCGCCGCTAAGGCGACACCATAGTTAAAAAAAACGGCTCGATTACGGAGTTGATTGTAGTAAGAAATATCAATGGGGGGATGGACGTTTTCTAGCTGAATCAGGCGCGGATCTTCCTTGGTTAAGCAATCCAAAACCTGTAATATCCCTTTTAAGACCCTGAGTCCTTGCCGACTATGAGAGCTACAATTCTGACGGTATTGAGCTAAAAAATCAGGTATATGCAGCAATTTCTGACGGGATCTGGCGAAGCGAATCCAGATATCCCAGTCTTCACCCCCCGCAGTACCATCGAAATTGAACCAGCCTACTTTTTGCAGAGACTGGGAGCGGATCATAATGCCCGCAATCCCCCCCCAAGTATTGTGTTCCAGAATATTGGGCCAGCTAGGAACTTCACTTTGATCGAGCTGGCCTAGTATAGTCTGGCCATCTTCCGCCATCATCCAAACGTTAGAGGCCACAGCGGCTGCTTCAGGGTTTTTGCTTAAGCTTTCTACACACTTGCCCATCATTGACGGAGCGAGCAGATCATCGGCATCTAAAGTGATTAGAAATTCGCCCCTGATCAAAGCGCTGCCGTTTTTCCTGGCCGCTACTTGCCCCTGTTGTTCTTGATATAAGTACTTAACCCGCTGGGGATATCTCTGGGCATATTCTTGGACTACCTGATGGGTGTTATCGGTGGAGCCATCATTGACAATAATTATCTCATAGTTTTGATAAGATTGTCTCAAAACAGATTCCACTGCTTGAGCAAGTAAGTGTCCATGCTGATAACAGGGAATTAATACGGAAACTTTGCCGAGCTCAAAAATGGGATCTCTCTCTAGCATATCTTGCACTCATAGGGGTTTATTCTCGGGTTTGCCTAATAAACCTTTGAGTTTTTTACTTAGCCTACTTTTCCAAGTGCGGAAAATTGTGGTCAGGTGATCGCGGATCACATATTGCCAGCGCCAAGGCCAAGATAAATTTTTCAGCCTGTACTTAAGAAACAGATCGCGATTGGGCATATTTGGCCCGTGACCAAAGCCTGCCCAGTGGGTATATAGTATTCTTTTCCCATTTACCTTGTGAGTATTATCGGCAAACTCTATCTTGAATTTTGCCCACTCGGAGCCTAGATCGGGGATAGCCTCAGTAATGGCTTGGGTTTTCAGCCCCTTAATATCCACACAGTAGTTGACAAAAGGCTGGACAATACAATTATCAGCAAAATGCTGTCTGATTGTGGCTGCTTGTTCAGCCAACTCTTGAATATCATCTAGGCTAAAAGCTCCCCGGGAAGATATAAAAGAGCCTGCGTTGAAACCATTTGCCCTATGCTCTCGGATCATTTTATCTCTAAACTCCCCCTCTTTATAGACCTGATCGAATATACCCCTATAGTAGTACATAAATTCTAATTCAGAGTTGATATAGGTTTGGAACAGCTCTTGCAAGCTATCTAAAACAATAATGTCAGAATCTAGAAAGATAAAATGCTCTAGGGGTCCCCAGAAGATGGAAAAAATACGAAATCTGTGATTATGTATATCGTCGATACCCCTTACTTTTGCTCCCACTCCATCTAATAGCTCCAAGTTTATATCGCGATAAAAATTGAAATTGTATTTCTGAGAAATTTTACTTAGTTGGGATATATTATCATTAAAAGGTATAACATATAGAGGGCATTCAGGCTCATAGGCCCTGAGACTTTCTAAGAAAGGAATCATCCATTCCAAAACCTGATCATTAGCTAAACAGTATATACCTACTTTTCCAAGCGTCTTCATGGGTTAAGATTTATCAACGAGTTTCCGCTATTCTACTCAGGGACACTTTTCTTGTCAATCTCAGGGAAAAGGAAAATCCTCAACGCTTACGGTAAAGTAAATTGTGGCCAGAGCTACAAGTCCGTCAAGATACAACAATTTCACCGCCAAGGATAAAGTTAGTATTTTGTTCCTTTCCTGTTCCATCCTTTCAAGCCACGAGGACTCTAAGGACAGGCAAGATCTCAACCTAATTCGTTGCTAGGTCTTGCCGGAGCCGGTCTCTAAATCGGTTAACTGTGATATAAATATTTTTAGATGGGAGCAGTAGAAACTTATGAGCAACGGAATCTGTACTTTGGCTAACGATCGGGTTTACGATCAGCTAGTGGCTCTGCTGAATAGCATTGAGGCGAATGGGGGAAAAGACTTACCAGTTTGTGTCTACCCCTACGATGACCAAACCGAGGAAATTGCCAAGTTAATCGCTCAACGCCCCCAAGTTGAACTGTATCGCGAGCGGGAGTCGATGGAGAGGTGGGATAATTTTGCCAAAGCAGCCTGGGATTCCCATCCTACAGCCCGCATCAGGTGGCAGCAAGCGGGAAGCAATGGCTATCATCGTTTTGGTACCCATCGTCGCTACTGTGCCTTTGACGGCCCCTTTGACCGATTTGTCTATATGGACGCGGATACCTTACTTTTGTCTCCCATAGACTATTTCTGGGAAAAGCTAGACGATTATGATTGTGTTATCTACGATTATCAGTATAAAGATCCCTCGCACGTCTATGAAGTTAGTTCGCCAAAGTTACTGAAAATATTCTCCGAAGAACGGATCAAAAAAGAGATTTTCTGTTCAGGAATCTATGCTTCTAAAAAAAACTTATTTGAGGAAGAAAAGAGAAATTGGATTCTGGAACAATTGCGTTCGGGAGAGTCAGAGATTATCTATCCCATGGCAGTGGATCAACCTCTTCTAAACTACATGATGATGAGAACAGGTACTTTTATATACAATTATGCTTTGAATACTCCTCCAGAAAAGAGAGTAGGTAACTGCGTTACCGATCCCAAATTTGTCGAAAAAGATAATTTATTGTATGATAAAGGATATAGGTTAATTTACCTTCATTATATTGGGATTTCAAGCAGTTTCTTTACTAGATGTTGCCAGGGAGAAAATATAGATTTTCCCTATCGCAGTTTATTTTTATATTATCGCTATCTCTACGAACCTGAAAATTATCCTCAATTTAAATCCAGTCCTGTCTGGTACAATCAACCTAAAAGTTTAGGAAAAAGAATGAAGGAAAAATTACAGAGAATAGCCCGTAAAGTTTTTTCTAACTAATAATAAGGGGTTAACTTGTGACAGAAAAAATAGTAGGTATGATCAGCAGCTATCCCAATTTAAATCAGGGAGATTGGCTATGGAAACAAACTCCTTATCCCATGGGAGTTTGGGGTAATATTTCCATGCAAGCTAACGCTCCTGAGCCAGATTACTTGTTACTTTATCAGTTTGATTTTCCGGAACCAAAGAAAGAGCAAGGCGGCTGGAAAAATTGGCTCAAAAAACCAGCAAAGCCACAGCAGGCACTTCCATCTATTTTGGGGAGAGTTCCCAAGGAACGCATTATCTATCTCTTAAGAGAACCGCCCTTACCAGAAGTGTTATCGACCAATCTGGAAAATTACCGCATCGCCAACGAGTATTGTGGCTATGTATCAGGTCCAGATGATTACGCGCCTCAACCATACTATATGCCTGCCGACTGGCACATAAGCAACAGCTTTCGGGATCTGGCCGATTTGCCCTGTCCGGAAAAAATTCGCCTCTGCTCTTGGATTACCTCTGGAACTACCCGCACAGCCAATCATCGCCACCGTTTGGCCTTTATGCAGCTAATCAAAGATAACGAACTTCCTTTCGATTTTTATGGGCGAGGTTTGCCGGACTGGACGGGTTCGAGAGGCTCGGTACAAAATAAATGGAATGTCCTAGCTCCCTACTACTACAATCTAGCCATAGAAAACTACGCACAGAGTAGGTGGTATATCAGCGAAAAGCTCTGGGATCCGCTATTAGCTTGGTGTCTACCTATTTATTACGGTGGAGCGGATGCAGAGAAACTATTGCCACCGAAAAGTTTCTTACGCCTGCCCAGTTTGGATCAAAAAGGAGTTGATTATTTGCGAGAGGTCACTTCTAGTTTGGATGCTTGGCATGAAGCGAAAGAAGCGATTGCCGAAGCGAGGCAAGTTATCCTGTACGAGCTAAATCTACTTAACTGGCTCTCTAATTTCGTGGTATCCTAAATGCCAATGGTTCTCTTCGGTTTTGTTGGCAAATTGTTCTATATAATGCCTATTAGCCGCAACTATGAATGCTCCTAAATCAGGACGAAAACTGGGACGGTAGGGACAGAATGTGTTTTCCTGAGTACAGGATAAACAAGAGAGCCAACCAATTTTTAAAACAACTCTTTCCTATATTGATGGTTAAAAAATGCTGAAAAAAACTATTGGAGTCTATATGCCCTATTTTATGGGAGGAGGTGCTGAATCTGTGGCTCTCTGGATACTAGAAGCCTTAAAAGAAAAATATGACTTAACTCTTTTCGCCCTTTACTATCCAGACTGGGAAAAGCTAAATAAGTTGTATGAAACATCCCTCACTCCCAAAGAAGTTAAAGTTGTTTCTGTATTACCAAAAAGTTGGCAAGGCATCTCAGAGTTTCTCATCAGTAATAATCCTCATTTTCGGCAGCTATCCATTCATTTAAGCCTGCGTTATTTAAAAGAAAGAGCCAAAAATTATTCCTTGGTGCTATCCGCTTGTAATGCGGCCGATCTAGGCGTACCAGGAATCCAATATATCCATTGGGTTAAAGTCCTTGAAGGTGGTAAAATACACCAGAATATGCCCTACCTAAATATCTCCAATTTTTCTGTAGATAACCTCAAAAAGAATCTGTCTATTTCTAACTCTTTTGATGTAGCCAAAGCAGTCAAAGAAGTTTACGGGCTTGATAGTACCGTTATCTATCCTCCAGTGGTCATTCCCGTTAAGGATATTGCTCGGGAGCAAAAAGAGAATGCTTTTGTAATTAGCGGTAGGTTAACAGTAGATAAAAGTCCAGATTTCGGCATTAAAGTCTTAAAAGCAGTACGGGAGAGAGGATTTTCTATCAAACTCCATATAACTGGGGGAGCTGGGGGAGCTTTTAATAAAAAGTATCAACACTATATTGAACAATTGGTAGCTGAAAATTCCGACTGGATTCAACTGTATAAGGAGCTTCCCTATGCAGATTATTGTAATATACTGTACAAATGTAGGTATGGTATCCATCCCAAGAAAGACCAGTTTGGTATCTCCGTAGCCGAAATGGTGAGAGCAGATATCATTCCCTTTGTACAGAAAATAGGAGGTCAAACTGAAATCGTCGGTAAGCACAATACAGAATTGCAATTTAACACTATGGAAGAAGCAGTAGAAAAGATTATTGCAGTAATTAGTAATGAAAAGAAACAGGAAGAGCTTTTAATGTCCCTCTCCCATCAAAAGTCTCTTTTTTCATCAGAGAAATTTCAAAGAGAAATCAGTCAATTTGTGGATAATTATTTCTCTGACAACGTTTCCGAAACCTAGGCAAGAGATTCTAACGCTTGCACATACTATGTGGCTACATCATCCCAAGTCCACAGGCGTTTCGTCGGGATCATCTCACTGGTGCAATGATTATTAATGCTTAGGGCTGTCAAAAACTATAAAACCTTGAACTTTAAACCCCAACTAAGTTGAGACCCGTAGTTTTTCCTCCTCTATTTTAAGATGAGTTTTACTCCATAAGTGATCGGCCAAAACGAGAGGCGCGCTATATTGATCACTATTCTAAAATGGAAGCATGGGATTTTTGCTTGAATCTATGACTGTAACACTGCTCGCACCACCGGCTGAAATAATTCACCTGTCAGGGATTAGCTGGGAAACCTACGAAACGCTGCTAGAAGAAATGAGCGATCGCCGTCTGCGGCTGACCTACAATCGTGGCAATTTAGAAATCATGGCTCCTTCCCCAGAACACGAATTTAGTAAAACCCTCATCGGTCGCTTTGTCGAAACCCTAGCGGAAGAATCAGTAGTCCCGATTTATCCCCTTGGTTCTACCACCTTTAAACGCCCTAAATTGAGTGGTGCAGAACCGGATGAATGCTTTTACATTGATAATATTGAGGCGGTTCGCGGTAAAAAGCGACTGGACTTAAATGAAGACCCTGCACCGGATTTAGTCATAGAAATTGATGTCACCAGCAGTTCTCAAAATCGCCTTCAGGTTTATGCAGATCTAGGTGTAGCAGAGGTTTGGGTTTATGATGGGGAATCTCTGGTCATCCAACAATTACAAAATGGCACTTATATCGCCTCCCCAACAAGTCAGTTTTTTCCTAATTTACCCATCTTAGAACTTGCTATATTTTTACAACAAGCTGGCCAGACAGATTACCTAGAGTTAGTAAAAGCGTTTCGGAATTGGGTAAGAAGTCAGTTGAAAAAATAAAAGGGAGATTTTTCAACGTTAAATCTCATACCAATCTTCTGAACCGGAGGCTCAAAAATGGAAATTAACAGGTTTTCCTTTTGGGCGTTCTTCTGGTTTCTGTGTGCCAACGAGGTCTATACTGATAGTTTCTTCAGCAAAATAGCCCTAAAAGTCTTGCCAGATAAGCATTTCACGATTACATAAGCAAAAATTATTACACAAAGTCGAGAAGATCCACTTTTGGTCTTGAGATAATATTAGGTCGAGGTCTATTGTTTAAAAAAACAAAAGGCGGATCAGCATTTTTATCCACCTTTGTCCATTTGTTAAATGCCACGACTTTCTAAATAATCTGCAATAATGCCGACCGCTTTATTGGTATTTCCCTGTTGATAACCTTCAGCAGTATGCCCTATCACAACCGCACTTTTGGATTTTTGTATCGTTATTGCGCCATGGCCTTTCCTTTTTGCAAGAGCGACGTTGCCATCCTCGCGCAAAAATAGATATTTCACACCTTCTAAAAGAATACCATTTGCCTGCGATGAACTAAAATCTGATGATTTCATCATACGCGCAATTTTCTGCCCTTCCGAAGGTGATAATTGAATACCATGCGGATGATTTGGAGAAGTCAAAGCCGCACCGCCATCTAGCGAAATAATAGCCGCTTTATCACAATGGGCTTTCCCTGTGGAATCATTTGATTGAGCGCACAAATTATCAATGTAACTGTCGTAATACATATAAACCTCTTTAATTCAGCTTTTATTCAGCCTTTAATCTACCATACATAGTGAATATATATGGGGTGATTTTCAAAATCCGCACAGGCGTTTTCGCCTTTGTCAGAAACTAATAAAACCATTCTTATATTAGCATACGGCTTGTAATTGGCAGATGTGCCAATTACGGTAACAGAGTTATGTTGTATTTCAGCGATTTTCACACAAGTGAGTCCCGATTGAAACGCTGAAACGCCTATCTATCAAGGGATTTACTATACCTTATTAGACTGAAAACCGCTATAAAACATTAGAAACATTTTTTATGCACAATACTTGGCCCGTTTTCATCGTAATCTTGTTTACTAATGCACATTGCCTCAAAATCATCAGAAGCTGCCAGCATTGCCCCACCAATCCATGTCGAATATTGACGCTCAGGAACAGCTATGACATTAACTTGCGTATTTTGCGGTGCTAAGGCATTGATTTCCTTTTGTATTCTTTCAGCGAAGCCTGGAAACATTGAAGTTCCACCTGAAAGCACGATGTTGGCAAATAATTCATTACGAATCTCGGCATCGCATTTCATAATAGAGTTGTAAATAGTTTCATGAATGCCAGCAGATTCCATCCCTATAAATGCGGGTTGAAACAGGGTTTCAGCACAGCGAGAGCATTCATCACCAATCCTAATTTCCCGACCGTCATTTAGGGTATAAGATTGTTCACGACCCGCAGTCGTCTGCATTTCCTCTTCAAAATTTAACGCCACATAGCATAATTTCTCTTTCAAGTCCTGCACCATTTCACGGTCGTCGAAACTGTTCAAAGAGTAGCCTCTTTGGGACAATAGCTTCATTAGATACTCGGTTAAATCTTCTCCTGCTAAGTCCAAACGGATAACCGCATGAGGTATTGCGTAACCTTCATAAACGGGAACGGTATGAGTAACTCCCGCTCCCAAGTCAGCCACTAGTCCTGTTGTTCTGCCACCTGCATAAACAGCCATAACAGAACCTATGCCAAGATACATACCTGGTGCATTAAATGTTTCAAATAAAGTCTGGGTTAATTTCTCCCGATTGGCTTTAGGATTCAACGGAGGTTCTGTTATGAAGATGAGATGTTCTTCAGGGGCTACTCTCAGTGCTTTATAAAAAATATGATCAAGTATTTTCTCAAAGTCATCCCAATATGTCACAATGCCATGTTCAACAGGATATTGCAGCTTAAGTGCGTCCCGTTTTTCCTGTGCTTCCACACCAACATAAGAATCTTTATCAACTCGTACACCCTGATGTCTAGGTCTACCTACAACACTCGGAAAGACAACCCTTGGCTTACTCTCGCCTGCAAAACCAGCTTTTATAAAGCCTGAGCCACAATCAATTACGATTTCACTCATTTGTTTCTCCTATTTTTCAATTTTTTCCTCAACTATTCATTGTACAGATCTTCTCGACTTGGTGTGATATTTTTTGCTCATAAAATTGTAAAATCCTTACTGAGCAAGACTTGTAGGACTATTTTGACGTTCGGCGAAGCTCAGTCGAGCCGCGGACGAAACTATCAGTATAGACCTCGTTTCCACACAAAAACTAGAAGACCCTTTTGGGTCGTCGGTCGTCAATACCAAATCAGGTTACACCTCATCGACCCGAAGGTTAATGCGGATGGAGGGACTCGAACCCACACATCAAAGACACTAGAACCTAAATCTAGCGCGTCTACCAATTCCGCCACATCCGCAAATATAGCACTGTATCTGATCATAGCATAAGATACTATAGGAAAGATAAAATTTTTTATTCTTAATAATTTTATGCTCTTAGGTTTTGTCTTTCAGTCTCCTGGCCCGATTCTCTGGGAGATTGGACTGATTTCGGTGCGCTGGTATGGATTTCTGATTGCTATGGCGGTATTATTGGGTGTCACCCTCTCCCAGTACCTAGCTCAAAAAAGAGCGATCGATCCCGATTTAATCGCTGATTTGGCCATTTGGTTAGTGGTGGGGGCCATACCTGCAGCCCGTTTGTACTATGTTCTCTTTCAGTGGCAAGAATACGCGCAAAATCCTGCCGATATTATCGCCATTTGGAAGGGAGGTATCGCTATTCACGGGGCAATTATCGGGGGTTTGCTGGCGGCCCTAATCTTTGCTCGCATTAATCGGGTTTCTCTTTGGCAATTACTCGATCTGGTGGCCCCTTCAGTTATTCTCGGTCAAGCGATCGGACGTTGGGGTAACTTTTTTAATTCAGAAGCTTTTGGCAGTCCGACTAATTTACCTTGGAGGTTGTTTATTCCTCCCGCTAGTCGTCCTTTAAAATATATCACCGTCGATTATTTTCACCCCACCTTTCTCTACGAATCTCTCTGGAATCTGGGAGTTTTTGCCCTACTCATCTATCTATTTTTCTGGGGTTTAAAACACCCTAGTAAATTAAAAATTGGCACCCTTACCCTAGTCTATTTTATCGCCTACAGTCTTGGTAGATTCTGGATCGAAGGACTACGCACCGATAGTTTAATGTTTGGGCTTTTGAAAATGGCGCAAATAATTAGTTTAGGAGCGATCGCTGTTGGTCTTTTCGGTTTATTCTGGTTATATAAACTCCAGCGTCCTTTACCGGATGTGGTGGCGACCGTCAGTTATAATCAAAAGTTACCCTAGCTAACCCTGACAATGGATCTAGTAACAATTTTTCAACAGGTTTTAAACGGTTTATCGATCGGTAGTGTCTATGCTATTTTTGCCCTTGGTTACACTTTGATTTTTTCCATTTTAGGGATTATCAATTTTGCCCATGGTGCAATTTTTACCCTCGGTGCCTATTTTACCTATGCTCTAACGGGGGGAGTTTTCGGTTTTAATGGTTTATTAGCTAATGCCAAATTACCCTTTTCCTTACCCTTTTTTTTAGCACTTTTCCTAGGCTGTATCCTTTCAGGGTTCACCTCGGTTCTTCTGGAAAGATTAGCCTTCAAACCCCTCCGGGTACGGGGTTCCGATTCTCTCTTAACTCTGGTTTCTAGCCTAGGGGCAGCCGTGGTAATTGTCAATGTTATTCAATACTTATTCGGAGCAGAAATTTATACTTTTCCCGATGATATTTATGGCAATCTTCCCCCAGCAATTAATTTTGGTACAGCCGATCGCCCCGTGGCAATTCGCACAATTCAGATTATTATTTTTCTGGTTTCAGCAGTTATGGTGGCTTTACTAACTTATTGGGTTAATTTTACCAAAATGGGCAAAGCTTTACAAGCAGTAGCTGAAGATGTCACCACGGCCAGTTTGTTGGGGATCAATCCCGAAAAATTTATCGTGATTACCTTTTTTATTAGTGGTGCCTTGGCAGGTTTAGCAGGAACTTTAGTCGGTTCTAGTGTTAGTATTGCCGGTCCATATTTCGGTATTGCTTTCGGATTAAAAGGTTTAGGAGTGATTGTTTTAGGGGGATTGGGAAGTATCCCCGGAGCAGTAATCGGTGGTTTATTATTGGGTATTGCCGAAGCTTTTGTTCCCGCAGAATATTCCGGTTATCGAGAAGCGATCGCTTTTGCTATTCTCTTTATTATGTTGTTAGTTCGTCCCCAGGGTTTACTAGGCAGAAAGTTAATTCAAAAAGTCTAAGTCGGTTTAATTACCCGAGAGAACAACTGTTTTTCCCGACAAAGAAGATTGATAAGCAGCATAGGCCACTTCTAGGGCATAAAGACTGGCCTGGGGAGTAACATAAAGAGGAACCCGATCAAACAGATAATCTAGCACCATGACGGTATCTTTAGCAAAAAGACCACGACGGGTTTCCACTTCTAAAGCTTGGCTACCTTCACTATTAATTAACTGCCCTTTTTCCCCTTCAAAAATTAAGCTGCCCCCCTCACCATGAATAGTGAAAGTTCGCTCATTTTGCCAAAAAACTTCGCCTTTGCCGTAGGTAACTTCGGCAATTAAGCCATTTTTAAATAATAACTGCGCCTCACACAAACAGGCCAGAAAATAATCGGATTCCGGGGCATTCCAATAACGACAATGACAGGATACGGACTCCACTTCCCCAAATAAATTAGTAAAGCGATGGATACGAGAAAGGGCAGCAATCAAAGGAAACCCGAATAAATCCCGATGAAATGTCCAGCGCCGGGGTGCTGGTCTGCCGGGGGCGATTGTGGTATAACGGGCTAGGTGGATATTGCCGAGGCTGTCTAAATACTGCTGTTGGGTTTGATGCAGTCCCCCCAAAAGTTCAATATGTTCGACGTGCAGTAATTTGTTCTCGGTTTCGGCTAGGGTGATTAATTCTGCTGCCGCTGCCGGGTTAAAAGCCAGGGGATACTCGACGATAACGTGCTTACCAGATTTTAAGGCAGTACGGGCGATCGAGGCATGGGCCTGATTAACGTTGGCAATGACAATCAGATCGAGATCGGGATGGCCGGCAAGGCTTACTGCCGAATCTAGGGCAGAAATTTGGTATTTTTGCGAGAAATTAGCGATCGATTCGGGACTATTACCGCTAAAGTACAGAAGCTGGGCGCGATCATCGGCTTGCAAGCTTTCAGCGCGACGTTGAGCGGCGAACCCTGTGCCAACTATACCAATTTTTAAGGGACGATGAGAAGTCATCAGGGGCATTCTGGCGACATTAATTATCGGGAAGTGGGGTATGGGGTGTGGGGTG
>NZ_JADEVX010000135.1:0-11902 GCF_015207925.1 Microcystis sp. LEGE 00066
TTTCCGACAGCGATCGCCGTCTCTTTGTCATTAAGACTGGCTAATTGACAGAGTTTTTCTAGGATAGCTAGGCTGTAAGTCTCACTGTGCATGGATTTCAATGGGTTGAATTTCGTCGAACTCACGTATTTTAACCGCCTATCCTTAAACCCCCCCGATGTTGGTAGGGTTGATTAATAGTAGGGTTGATTAATAGTAGGGTTGATTAATAGTAGGGTTGATTCATGAATCAACCCTACCCCAATGTCGGAGGGGGTTTGCCTCTTGCCTCGTCTCAACAAGCAATTTAAATTAAGAACAGCATAATGTCTTTGCCGGATAGAATGTAGGTTGGGTTGAAGCATGAAACCCAACACCCGCATGGGTTACGCTACCGCTAACCCATCCTACAAATTACTGGCTGTAACTCAAATATAATCTGTAGAGAAGGTTTGGCAACTAGACCGAACTCCCTGGGGTCTTCTCCCTCTAAATGCAGTAAAATGGCTTCTTGGAGATTATTAACCACCTCATCTAAGGTATTTCCCTGGGTGACAATCGAAATTTCCACGCATTCACCTACATATCCTTGTTGTTCACCAGAACGAATAATTGCGGTAACTTTTGGACTTAATTTTGTCATAATTGCTCATGTTTATTTTTTGCTTATTTAGATTTATGGCAATCGAGCAAGGGACGGGTCATTGATCGATTCTAACTGACTTTTCCCTAAGCTGTGGAATTCATCTAGTTTTCTAGAAATCTCGGCCAGAGGCGAAAAAATCAGCGACAATGATATAAATGGAGTTATCAACACAAGTAAAGCGATTATGACTGTAGCCACGACGAACGCCCGAGATATTTTCCGCTCCGCCTACGAAAACCGTTACACTTGGGATGAAGGATTCCCCGGTTACACTGCTGATATTATCCTCACCCAAGGAGAGGAAGTCCATACGGGCAAAATTCAAGTTAATGCCGATTATAGTGTGGAAGTAACGGGCATTGATGACGAGAAAGTGCAAGAAAGTATCTATAATCAAATGCGCGACATCGTTACTCACCGTAAAAGAGGCAATTTTGATGCTTCCCACGGCAAAAACCAGTTTAATTTTGGGCAAGATGATCCCACCGGTGCGGTAGAAATTCTTGTCACCGGCGATGCGATGGGGTCTAATTATAAGGTCCGCGGCCAAGAAATCTGTCAAGTCAGTCGAGTCATGGGACCGATGGCTTTTACTATTAATACCGAGGAAAGTCTCGATACGGGAGAAGGTTATATTTCTATTCGCTATAATGCCATTTTCCGCAATGCTAAAACCGATGAATTAAAGGGAAAACGTGACTTTAAGGAAACCTACGAAAAAATCGGTCATTATTATTTACCCTCCTGTCAAGTGATTAACGCAATCGAGGCCGGGGGCGAAAAATCCACCACAGAATTTACTTTTATCAATCTACAGCTTTTAGAAGCTTAAGGGTTATCCTCGCCCAAAAAGCGTTAGGATTGAAGTAACTAAGTAGGTGGGTATTAAAAATTGTCGGATCCCCCCGCCTATCGGCACCCCCCTTATCAAGCTATCCCTTATAGGGATCTTTCTTAACAATTTTTGCAGTAAGCACTCCAACCCTTATCCTGACTTGATTTCAGTTTTTTCTTTGTCAGTAAGGGTGTCAACAAGGAATATTACAAATTGTTAACCGAGTCTTGAAAGCCTTGTGCTACAAGGGTTTGAAATGTTAAGAAAGATGTGACTAAAGGACAGCCTTATCAAGGGGGGCAGGGGGGATCAAAGACAAAATCTATCTTCAATTTAATTGAAACCACTTACTTACACTCTCATAAATCTCTGACCAGAGGCTGATTATGTCTTTAACACTGACTCCCGATAACGTCGAAAAAGTCCTAGATGAAATGCGCCCCTACCTGATGTCCGATGGTGGTAACGTGGAATTAGTCGAAATCGACGGGCCAGTCGTCAAAGTGCGTCTTCAAGGCGCTTGCGGTTCCTGTCCCAGTTCCACCATGACCCTAAAAATGGGCATCGAACGTCGTCTCCGGGAAATGATTCCAGAAATTGCCGAAGTTGAACAAGCTCTCTAAATCTTGGGTTAATTAATTCTCACCACTGCCCGATTGCTAATTAAATTAGCGATCGGGCATAATATTAATTATATATTTTTTTTCTAAGTAGGTAGGTGTTAAAAACTTTCAGATACCACCCTTATTAAGGGTAGATCCCCCCGCCTATCGGCACCCCCTCAAGGGGTGACAGACAGTTAAAAAGCTTACTTTATAAGGCTCATAGCCGTTAACCCTTTGGAGAAATAAGGGTTTTTCTGGGGTTTGAGGCGGATCAAAGAAAAGGCAAGTTCCGAGAAAGTATCCATCGACTCAACCCAAAAAGTACCATAAGTACCTATCCAAAAATCACTATGTCTTTCAGCAGAACGATTAGATTCTTTGAGGCGACAAATATAAACACGGTGGGCTCTTCTCGACTTTGTGTGATAATTTTTGCTTATGGAATCGTGAAATGTTGACGGAGAAAGACTTTTACGACTATTTTGCCGAAGAAACTATCAGTATAGGCTTCGTTTCCACACAGAAACCGGAAGAGCCCACGGTGGGGTAAAATATTGAGTTGTTGACCCCGTATCGTATTTAAAGAATAGGCGATAGCAATCAATAAAACAAGAGCTAAAAAGCGAGGTTCACTAACTTTAGTCTTCTCGATATTATAACCTCCCGTTTTACAATCTTTGAACATAGCTTCAATTCCAAAACGAGATTCATATAACTTTAAAGTCTTCTCTAAAGAGTCAAGATTGGTAAGAAGATACCAGGGAGCTTCGGCTTGTTTACTACGATAGCGTCTCTGACCGCGAGTTGCCAAATTAAAAGGTCTAAGTTTATGAGAATCTGTATAATAAATTCCTGAGAAAAACTGCTCAGTCCCTGGTTGAATATCCAGAGCTTTTAGAGGTTGATAATTGTCTTCACCTGATAACAGCAAAGATGTTCCCTTCTTTTGCCTCAGAATAAAGACTATACCCTTTTCGTATAGCCACTTTCCTAGTTGAACACTCTGAAATTCTCCATCACCGATCACGACGACTGGATAAGATTTTAAGAGTTTTAACACAGGCTTCAGAAATTTTTTTGTTCCCCCAGATTACTACTTCCTTTTTTATCTAGCAATATCCAGTACACAGGTAAGGCTCTTTTTCCACAAATAACACTGGCTACAAATAAATTTCTTCCTTTCCAATCCGTTCTGTCGATTACCAATAACAGATGTACTAGATGCCTAAGTTTTTTCAGTTTTCTTCTTTGATGTCGATTTTTATTTTTTCTGCTAAACTCTTGCTTAATAATGTGTTTAATTAGCGGAAACCATAACAATTTCACACTTAATTGCGGTAACTTAAGAAACCTCTGTAAATTTCTTCTTCTGCTTTCAAAGGTAATTGGTTGAGGAAATAGGGCAGCTAATCTCTCTAATTGTACCGTTCTGTGACCTTGTAAGAGCAGTATGAGGATTTGCAGGGTAAGATATTGTGCTTCGCTCAGATTAGCTTGTAAACAAGCCTGATAGAATGAGGGTAACATTTTAAATTTTTGAGTGGTTGCCATAACCACTCTATTTCTTTGGGGTACATTTGGCTAGAGTCTTTATCCTGCCTACCTTTAAACCTCTTTGTCACCCCTTGAGATAACCAGCTACTTATCTGTTCAAAGTTTAATCCTAATGCCAATAAACGAGGAATAGAGGCTAATTTTGCCGCTAAGAGGATAAATAACTACACCATACACCCCAAACCCCACTTCCCTCAATTGGCAGTTTACTGAATTGGTCCATCGATACTGCCAGTAAAAAATTGCTTGAGTACGGGTATTTCGGAGTGATAAGCCTCTTGAGTCGGTCCAACCCATTGAAATTGACCTTTATAGAGAAAAACGATGCGATCGGTGGTATTTTCGATGGTGCTGTGGACGTGGGTGACAATGAGATGGGCCCCACAGGCTTTTTTTACCTTGAGAAGTTCCATAATTACCGTCTGGATGCGGGTAGAAGCGACGGGATCGAGTCCGGCAGTGGGTTCATCGTAAAGGAGAATGTTCGCTCGATCGGCGGCGATCGAGGGATCGCTGATAATTGCCCGGGCTAAACTGACGCGTTTTCGCATCCCTCCGGATATTTCCGAGGGATAGAGGTCGTAGGAACCGGACATTCCGACTAAATCCAGTTTTTCTTCCACTAAATCGCGGATTTCGGCTCGTTTTAGCTTTGAGTGGCGATAGAGAGCAAAACCGACATTTTCCCCGACAGTGAGGGAGTCAAAAAGGGCCGATTGTTGGAAAACTAGACCAACACCGAGGGGATCTTCCCCCTGTTCTACGGTTCTCTGGCGTTTTGTGCCATAGACGTACACTTCTCCTCGATCGGGAGCCAGTAATCCAGCGACTAGGCGTAAAATCGTCGATTTTCCTGTCCCCGATGGACCAATCACGCCGATCGCTTCTCCTTCGTACACTTTCAGATCGACGTTATTTAAGATTACTTTCTTCCCGAAAGCTTTGGTCACTCCCCTTAATTCGACGATCGGTTCGCGCATCACCATCTAGAATATCTTTACAAAAATGCCCTTTTATTGTAGATCAACGACCCGATCTTTCTTTTTTTTCTTTTCTGGTTTTATGGTTCGCGATTCTATCTGCATTTCGGGAATCTCTCGCAATTCTTCGGCATCTAAACGATATTGTTCGCAGACAAGACTGAGACGAATACCGGAACAGCTAACGGGATTAACTGAATGGGTGAGATCTCCTTGAAAGAGGATCAGGGTGTTAGCACAAGGACGAATCTGGGCCACGGAACGATTACGGTTTGCTAGTACCAGTTCCCCCCCTTGAATATTCCTAGGAACCTGCACATAAAGGACGCTAACTAGGAGCGGGGGATCGATAGTTTTACAATAGGAGCGCAGGGAGCGATCAATATGGGGATCGACTCGTGAACCGGTTTGTAGGAGTAAGGGGTTAAGATAAAAAGCGTTGCAGTCAGCTTGTAAACTGCGATCAAGATAGGGTTTAAAATAGGGAAAAATTCGTTCGACTTCGCTGATTTGTGTGCGTCGAAAAGCGATGGAAAAGCCTTTAGTTTTAACGAAATCTCGATTTAAATTGTTAACTGTGAAGTGGGGACAAGCGAGAATCTGTCCTTGTAGTTCGCTCAGATAACTGGGAGTGAAAGCGTCGGGATATTGGGAATAGTAAGGCACGGATAGAATCAGAACGGTACGGCAATCTTTAGGATACATTTTTAGTCAAACACAAAATCAGAGTTTTTGCCGCTCCCGAATATAGGTTTATTCAGAATCAGCTTTTGTGACTTATAGTCCGTAGATTAATAGTCATCATAGAAGGAAAATGGACTGTAGAGAATTTCAATATCTTCTTTGGTAGTTTATATATGGCAGGAAAGCTAGTCACTGCTGTTGCTGTGACTGTAAGAAAATTGCGGAAGAAACGTAATCTGAGTCAAGAAGCTTTAGGGTATAGGGCTAATCTTGACAGAACCTACATATCTGGAGTTGAAAGGGGAGTAAGAAACATTACTTTGGACTCCTTAGAACAAATTATTTCAGCTCTGGACATGGATATTGTTACTTTTGTCAATACTGTTGCGGAAGAAATTAATGAGTTATATCATAAATAAACATTCTGATACCAGCTTTTTCTCAAAACAAGGTCAGAAAATAACTATGGATAAAGTAATATTTGAGAATTCATTAGTTGAATGTCATTCTGTTGTTAAAAAAATCGTCCAAGATATACCAGTAGATATATTTAGAATTCTAGGTATGAGAAATCTTTCTGCATTTATTGGTGAGCTATTTGCCATATAATTTGCCAATAAATCCCAGGGATTATTTATCAACAATCCGCATCAAGACGGCTATCCAGATTTGCTGTTAATGGATAAAAATGGCAAAGTTTTTTTTGAACAACTTTCCCAAGAAAGACGAATGCGAGATAAGTCTCCATTTAGTCCATTTGCTAATGGGGGAGTAGAGGTTAAAGCCACTTGTGGCAGTGTTCCTACACCAAGAGAATTAAAGAAGACTGGAAAAGAAAAACCTGATATGGGAGACACAAGAATCGAGGTAATGAAAAGCTATGATTGGAAGGCTCACCATAGAGAAACTAACAATCTTATTGGCATTCTCTGGGATTTTGAGAATACCATACCTCAAATAGTTGCTGTCTTTTTTGGCAACAACTTAACTGACAATGATTGGGGTAAAATTGTTCAGCCAAAAGAAGGCGGTGGAAGAACAACTAGCGTCTCAATTATGTCACGACAAGGCGTTAAGAAAATGTATAAAAACTGGATTATGATCAAGAATGACGATAGATATATTAATTTTGTCAACAAATATAACAAAGACAATTTAATTTCAAAATAGACAGAGCTGCTCATATTTTTCCTTGATTTGCTCCCCAAGAGAACAATCATCATTGAGGATGGATACTAAATGATCAAATATTTTTTGTAATCCAGCAGGTGGAATACTTTCGCCAATTAACTCTCTAATTAGTTTATCACTAACTCTTTTGCCATCTGCCCGTTTCCATGAAAATGAGTATTCGGTAATTGTATGAAGAATCATTGCTTCATACAGAGATAATACTCTATTTTGAATAGGATGTAGTTTATTGTCACTACAAGCATAGGAGAGATTTCGTGTAATTGTACTGGCTGGTGCGTCCCAACTCATTCTTTTATAGGCACTGGTATAACCTTTCATCAACCTGTATTTTCCATCTTCTTTCACCCATGGACGAGGAAGAATGTGTCCACATTTAAGGCAGTAAAGGGGGGTTTCTGTACTAGCTCGATTAATTCCTTCATTATTTTTGCGTGCGCTGTGTGTTGGATTACCATTATATCTACAAACAGGGTTAATACATTGATTATCAAATGAACTTTTTTCTTCTGGTGTATTACTGATCCAAAAATATTTTTCTTCATCTAATAGGGGTACATAGTGATATGGTATATCATCTGATTTAGCAGTTTCTTTTCGTTGAGAGTCAAGTGGTGGTAAATGATATATTGCGTCTCGAACAGTTTTCCATCTAGGAAGTTCTAATCCTTCTTTACTATGAGTTGGTTTAGGAAAAAGAGAATTGTTCTTTTTTAAATAATTCTTCAGTTTCTCATTTTTAGTAAATATTGAAATAAGTCGTTGACGATTCTGCGGGACTCCATAATCAGCAAAATCTATAATGCTAATCGAACTTAAAAACTTATCACCAATACGCTGTTTTATATAATGTAAAATATTTACTAAATAACCGTCTTTCTCGGGAAAGGGTATATAAGTATTTTGCATTTCTGGCACATTTTCCATGACCAGTGTTTCTGCTCCACTAGCCATAAAAACTTCTAGGGTGGGAATGATTAATAAATTTCTCTGGTCGATTTCATTTTTTGAGCCTTTACGAATAGAATTAAGCAGCTTACCTCTGCCATTTCTAGACATACCTTGGCAGGGAGGAGTGGCAAAAACAATGTCTAAATTTTGTCCAGAGAGTCGCTGCTTTGTTTCTGCAACTATCTCATTTTTTTTATCCCATATATCCCCAATAATCATTAGTGATTCTGGGTGGTTAAATTTAAATACTTCTGCACGATCTTTCAATAATTCATTCGCCACTACAACTTCAAATCCCCCAGAGCGAAGAGCCATATCTCCAATTCCACCACAGGCAAATAGACTGATTGCTTTCCTCATCGATTTTCTTACTCCATGTAACTTATAGTCTATAATAATAATTGGCTGAAGGCAACTTTTAAAAATGAGTATCCTCAGCAAACCTGAAAGCGATCTTTCCTGTCAACCCGGTCGCGGTGACAACCCACGGTTTACAATAGTTAAGAACCAACGGCAAGCAAGAATTAACGATGCGGATTTCGATCAACTGGTTACGAGAATTAGTCAAAATTGCCCAATCTCCCCAAGAATTAGCCGAATTATTGACAATTGCGGGAATAGAAGTGGAAGAGATCGAGGATCGCCGAGAATGGGCAAAGGGTGTGGTTATTGGTAAAATTATCGATCGCCAACCCCATCCCAACGCAGATAAACTAAGTGTCTGTCAGGTGGATATCGGTCAGGAAAATCTTAGTACAATTGTCTGTGGTGCGCCCAATGCTAGGGCTGATATTCTAGTTCCCGTGGCTACTTTGGGAACTTATTTAGCCAAAATCAATTTAACGATTAAACCGGCTAAATTGCGCGGGGTAAAATCGGAAGGGATGATCTGTTCCCTCGCAGAATTAGGATTAACTAAAGATTCTGAAGGAATCCACATTTTTAGTCAGGAAAATCTCCCTTTAGGTACAGATGTTCGTCCCCTTTTAGGACTCGATGAGGTGATTTTAGATATTTCTCCCACCGCTAACCGTGCCGATGCTTTGAGTATGATCGGAGTCGCGCGAGAAGTGGCGGCTTTGACAGGAGGAGAATTAAGCCTACCAAAAGTGAAATTAGGGGAATTTTCCTCTAAAAAAGATTTAACGCTAGAAATATCAGAAAATAAAGCCTGTCCTGCTTATATTGGTACGGTGATCGAGGGGGTAAAAATTGGCCCATCTCCGCTATGGTTGCAACAGCGTTTACAGGCTGCCGGATTGCGATCGATCAATAATGTGGTCGATATTACTAATTATGTACTTTTGGAGTGGGGACAACCCTTACACGCTTTCGATCGCGATCGTTTACAAAGTTTTGCCGGAGGTAAATCCGTTACTATTGGGGTCCGTTTTGCCGAGGAAGGGAAAAAAATTATTACTCTTGATGGTCAGGAAAGAAGCTTAAAAGAGCTTAATTTATTAATTACTGCCAATAATAAGCCGGTAGCTTTAGCGGGGGTGATGGGAGGTCAAGATACGGAAGTTAACGAGGAAACCGTTAATCTTGTGCTAGAGTCGGCTTTATTCGATCCGATCGCTATCCGTCGTTCCTCAAAAGCGCAGGGTTTACGCAGCGAATCTTCCGGACGCTATGAACGCGGTGTTAATCCCGCCGCTTTGGAATATGCTTGTCAAAGGGCGATCGATTTGATTCTAGAGTTAGCTGGGGGAACTGTCAGCAGTCAGGTTAAAGCTGATTATCGTGCCGATCAGTCCAGTGGTTCGATCGAATTGCGTTTAGAACGTTTGCAGCAGCTACTGGGTCAAGTTACCCTAGATAGTGGTGCGATCGGTGAAATTCTCGCCGAAGATGTGGAACGGATTTTAGGCAATTTGGGCTGTGAATTGCAGTTAACCTCAAAAAATCCTGTTCTGTGGACTGTGACAGTGCCAGACTACCGTTATCGGGATTTAGAACGGGAAATTGACTTAATTGAAGAAGTGGCGCGACTGTACGGATACGATCGCTTTGTCGATACTTTGCCGGCAAAAACCGCAGCCGGAGGATTATCCTTTGAGGAAACTATACAGCGTCGGCTGCGGGAAGCTTTTCGCGCAGTGGGTTTGACGGAATTAGTCCAGTATTCCCTAGTTAAACCGGAATTAGCGGAAGTTGTCCTCGCTAATCCCCTTTTTGTCGAGTATTCTGCTTTGCGGACTAATCTCCTAGACGGTTTAATCGAAGCGTTTGAGTATAATCAGTCTCAGGGTAACGGTTCCTTAAATGGCTTCGAGATCGGGCGAGTTTTTCGCTTAGAATCGGATAATATCAACGAATACGATGCAATTGCTGGTATTTTCGGCGGTGATTTTTTCCCTGCTGGACGTTGGCTGCGATCGGGTAAAGAGGTGGCCATGACTTGGTATGAAGCAAAAGGCATTTTAGAAGCAGTATTCGATCGCCTTTCGCTGACGGTAAGCTACGAAAAATATGCCGAAGATGCGCGTTTTCATCCCGGACGAACAGCCTCTTTATGGATTGGTAAACAACGTCTAGGAATTTTTGGTCAACTACACCCGCAATTGCGTCAGCAAAAGGGATTAATTGAGGCAGTTTATGCCTTTGAAATCCAGTTCCCGATTCTGTTAGCAACTCTTAGCGATAGTGCCAAAATTACCCCGCGTTTACAGGTCTATTCTACCTATCCGGGGGCAGCACGAGATATCGCTTTCTTTGTTTCCACAGATATACCCGTAGATAGATTGACAAAAACTATCAAAAATGCTGGGGGAACTCTTTTAGAAAAAGTCGAATTATTCGATCGCTATCAGGGGCAGAATGTGCCAGAAAATCATTGTAGTTTGGCCTTTAGTTTAGTCTATCGTGCCAGCGATCGAACTTTAACCGATGAAGAGGTGGAACCTTTAATGACAAAAGTGCGAGAAGCTTTAGTTAAACAGTTCCAAGTTTCTTTAAGAAGTTAAATTCAGCGATCAGTTAACAGTTATCAGACATCGACTTTATAAGTAGGTAGGCGTTAAAAATTATCAGATGCCCCCCTTATTAAGGGAGATCCCCCCGCCTACCGGCACCCCCCTTATCAAGGGAGATCCTCCCGCCTACCGGCACCCCCCTTATCAAGGGGGGCAGGGGGGATCAAACCTAAAATCCATTTTTAATTTAATTATAACCAGCCATTTATTATCTCAAGAATAATCTCACACATCGCTATCAATATCGCTGATTGCCTCTAATTGTTACCAATCAGTTTAAAAGGTTGGAAGGGTTCTTTTTCAGACTCGATCTCCTCTAAGAAATATTACAATCAATCGCTTTTGATATACGCTTTAAAAATAGATGATAATTGAAATCGGTTTTGCTACCTTTGAATTAAATAACGTTGTTGCAAGGATTGTAAACCATTGATTAAATCACTGGCAGATAAATCTAGGTTATTTTTTAACTCCTCTCTAGATAAAGGTTGAGCAACTTTACTTAATTCTAAGGCGATTTGTTGGGCAAGGGGAGAACAGCGACCAAAAATTTGTTTTAAATGAGACTGCATTTTTTTAGTAATAATACCATTTTTCTTTATTCGTGGCAGACATTCTACTCCTTTCTCCCTTTCTAGGAGAGGGTTTGAGGGTGAGAAAAATTAACCATCTCTGCCATTACTTTAGAAAAATGGTATAACTAATACCAATTTTCAATAGTCGTGACTAACATCTGAAAGTGCAACTCCTTTCTCCGAGAGGGATTGCGCTTTGAAATGATCAACTAAGTCTGTCATTACTTTTGAAAAATGATATAAGCTATTTTCTGCCAAGAAATCGTTAACCTTGCCATCAAAAACATCTTTAATCAAAACGGCAATATCGATTAAATAAAAAGGATTACCTTCGTATAATTGAATTAATTCTAACCATCTTTCCCCATCTTGTAAACCTTTATTTTTAAGAAAATCAATCGCTTCAAATCCTGATAATTCTAAGCATTGAATAGGAGAATTTTCTTGATTAAGATAGTCCATTTCCGCCGATTTTTCTTGACTAATGAGAATAAAATGGCTCTGGTGTTGGATTTCTGCAATCAGTTTTAAAAAATGGCTCTTCGGGAATTGTTATGCAAATAATTAACTTAAAATAAAATTCGATGAGAGTACCTACGCCTAAAAGTAGCTGAAATCTATACAGGGAGACACTTACGGCACAAACAAGTTAATATCAAAAGATAGACAATCGAGTTAAGATTTGATATAATAGCCAAAAACCAGAGTATTTTACTTATGATACTTGACAAATTTTTGAACCTAAAAGGAACGTCTATTCAAGGCTATCTACACCTAGAAAATATCGGTATAGTTTGCCAAATCGAATCGAAAAATCAAAAAGCAATCTGTCCTCGTTGTGGGTTAGAGAGCGATAAACTCCACCAAAATCATCGACATTTAGTCAAAGATTTACCAATCTCAGGTCAACCAGTGTACCTACAGGTT
>NZ_JADEVX010000327.1:0-1974 GCF_015207925.1 Microcystis sp. LEGE 00066
GTATTAGTCAGATTGATGGCGGTGGGGGGACTCTGAACCACTGGTGGAGCGGGAATGTTAGCGATCGGGCTAGTTTTAACGGGAGGAGCGGGAATATTAGCGATCGGACTGGTTTGAGGAGTTTTCTCTACTGGACGAGCGATCGCTATCAATCGATCGAGGTGGCGGGAGTTATTTGGGTGCTGCTCGCGGGGGGAATTCTCAGCTTTGCTCGGGGTGGGGGTGGTGCTGGTTAACCATTGATTGAGACTGAGGAGACTATTAGCAATTAAAAAGATCACCATTGCCCGGATGCCCCAAGGGGTAAAAAAGACATCTTTAGCTGGGGGATAGACGTTAATGACAGCAGCTTCTAGGTATTCTGGTTCCTGAGCGGGATCAATGGCTGAACTGGGTTGATGGACGATCGAGAGGGGCAAATCTTGGGAGGATGGGGGTCGATCGGATTTCATGAGGGTATTAAAGGTTATGCTGAAAAGTTAGCGGGTTTTTTCGTCCTAGTCTAACGTGGTACTCTCTAGATTTTCCAGATGTCTTTACATTCTCTTGACAAGATTTTAGCGGTTATTACTCAACAGGCGGGTTGGGAAGAATATCGCCACTATGAGCAAGTGCTGCAATTATGGCCAAAAATTATTAATCCCCGTCTGTTGGAGCAAACTCGGCCTTTTTCCCTCAATCGCGGGGTTTTATCGGTGGCTACCAGTAGCGCCGCTTTAGCACAGGAATTGTCTTTACAACGCTATAGCTTATTAAAACGGCTTAATAGTCAGTTAGAGACTCCCTTGGGCGATATCCGCTTTTCTGCTGCCCGTTGGCAGCAAGATAGTCAGTTAATTCCTCCAGAAGCGATCGCACCTAAATCCCTGAGAGATCATCCTAGTTATGTCACCCCGGAAAAACCGCAGGAAAATCCCCAGCAACTGGACGGTTTAGAGAGTTGGAGCCAGAAAATACTTCAGAGAACCCGATCCTGGCCGATTTGTCCTCGTTGTCAGTCTCCCAGTCCCTCCGGAGAGCTTGAGCGTTGGCAATGTTGTGCTTTTTGTTTTGCCCAGTCCGGCGGGGTAAAAGATTCAATTTTTTTATAGTCTTGTGGAAAGAGTGGTTTTGAGTCAGGAATCAATTGGCCGATCTTTTCTGTCTTAATTGAACCTGTATTCATCAATTCTATCGAGCTAAGGCTTGATCCCCGCATTGTTATCGCCGATACTAGACCCAATAACCTCGGCCACAACTGAGTTCAACTCTTCAGTTTTGAGACAGTGCTGCTTTTTGCAAAGTAACTATTAAAAGATTCTAAAAACAAAATTTTTTTTGGGGATCACTAAAAACTATATGGCGTATCAGTCCTAGCTATGCTAGTCAGGAAAATACCCTTGGCACGGGGTAGGACAATATTAGACAGAGCAAAAAGAGAGTCATCCCTTGAGTTCCCTATAATCATCTTCCTTTTAAAGCCAACCCATGCAACCCGCAAACTTTCTTACTTCTTCCTGTCGATACTGCCGATACTATCAAACCCAAGGTCGGCGCGGTGGCACTTGTCAACAACTAGATGTTCCCGTCGAAGCTCATTGGAAAGCCTGCGCCCTAGCGATGCCTCCTTTTAGCACTGAATGGCAACAACTCAATCGGGTGGTTAGTTTGGAACAGTCTCTAGAATTAACCTGTGCAGTGTCGCCCACTCCCGTGGTGGTTTCCCCTAGTCGTCATGCTCCCCGACAACCGATCGCAGTTTAGAGTGTCTAGGTCCTAAACAGGAGCAAAAAATTGGCGTTGCCCATTAAAAATATGAATTCACCCTCCCACATCTTTCAGGGCGCTATTTTTGAGATAATAGATGAGTTGATTGTAAAGATAAAACTGGGGAAGGCAGAATTGCTGTAGAAAGTATTCAGGAGTTGAGAGTTGGGGTTTTAGGGTTTTGGGGTATTAGTTGAAATTCCCCTATCTCCCCACACCCCACACCCC
>NZ_JADEVX010000136.1:0-11728 GCF_015207925.1 Microcystis sp. LEGE 00066
ATGATATCAGCCAGACTTGGAAACTATCTCATCAAATTAGTCCCCCCATAGAACCTCCTTGAGCCATCTTGCACACTTTTCTCTTTTTGTCAAATTTTATGTTAAGAAAGATGTGACTAATGGATAGTATCAAGGGGGGCAGGGGGGATCGAAGCTAAAATCCATTTTTAATTTAATTATAACCAGCTACTTATTTTCAAAAAAAGTTATTCGTTCTTGGGTGCGCTTAATTCCTTCTTGAAGTTCTCGCAGTCTTTCGGTTAATGCGTCTTCAATAAATTTTTTTAAGGAGTTTAGATGTTTAGAACTCAGTTTTACTTCAGCCATAATGCTTCTGAGTTGATAATCGCTGCTGTTTGCCATTCGTCAGTCCATCCTAATTCTAGTTCATCTACTGCTAAAAAAGCTTGGGCGAGTTCTTCTGCTTCTTGTTGTTGTCGCCATTGTTGTAAAATTGAGGCGATGAAAATGCTTTTATCTTCTACTTTCTGGTTTAGGTAATTAACCAGTTTATCGGGTAAAGAAATGGAGATTTTAGCCATGGTTATCTCTTTGGCTATTTGATTCTAATATAGACTATTTTGATTGAGCTAAAATAACAGAATTAAGGGGGAAAGATTCAGTTTCTAAACGAGTTAAATCAACAATTTGACTAGCTTGATCAATATCAATTCCAACTAATTTTCCTTCGCTATCAAAATCTAAAACAATATCAGGGGCGATTTCTTGAGAATCGGTGCTTGTTTTTTCTGATAGGCTAATGTATAAAGAATCGGTTTCAGGATAATAACTAAATTTCATTTTTTACTCCTTAAAGTTACGATCTGGGAAGGCGTTATGAATGGTTTCTCCATCATCTAGAGTGACAACTCGCAAGTATTTTCCTAATTCGGGAATGTATAACCAATGACGAATGCGTCCATTTGGTTCTATTTCTCGTCTAACTGGATTCTGGATAGCCTGTTGACACCATTCTCGCTTAAGATAGGGTCTTTTGACCAAGACTTGTTCTTCAAAGTAGCGGGTAGTTTTCATTCATCATTTTTCTGATCGATTCCTTCTATCATAATTTTAACGAAATTTAGATAAATTTCCCCAGATACTAAATTCTCCCCCCTTTTTAAGGGGGGCAGGGGGGGATCAAATCCCATCACACAAACCCCTATCCTCCTCCTTAACATCGGAATTAGGATTGTGTAAATAAACCCGCACCCAATCGCAACTACGCCCCATTAAAGCGTTTAAGTCCTGCATTGTCCTACAATCTTTCTGTATTGTCCTACAACTCTTCTGCATCGCCCTACAATCCTTCTGTATCCTCACAAAGAAGTCTAAACCAAGATTAACGGGATTTTAGGATTCACTGGATTATTTACTTGGAAACTCCTGACAATCTTTTAAGGTTGAGCATCCTGAAAATCCTCTAATCCTCAAAATCCTGATACTGACTATTTTGTACCAATCCCATCACACAAATGCCTGTCACTCTCACTCACATTAGGATTATAAAGCAAATAATTACGAATCCTATCGCAACTCGTCTCTATCAAAGCATCTAAACCCCAACCATTGCTTCCATTCCACAGTTTGATTATGCCGTTATGACTACCGGTCGCTAATATCTTACCGTCATTGCTAAAACTCACGCTAGTGAATAACTCATTATGCCCAGAGAGAGTGCGGATTTCTTTCCCTGTCTCTACATTCCACAGTTTGATTGTCTCGTCATAACTACCGGTCGCTAATGTCTTACCATCGTTGCTAAAACTCACGCTAGAGACACTACCATTATGCCCAGAGAGAGTGCGGATTTCTTTCCCTGTCTCTACATTCCACAGTTTGATTGTCTCGTCATAACTACCGGTCGCTAATATCTTACCGTCATTGCTAAAACTCACGCTAGAGACACCCTCATTATGCCCAGAGAGAGTGCGGATTTCTTTCCCTGTCTCTACATTCCACAGTTTGATTGTCTTATCCCAACTACCGGTCGCTAATATCTTACCGTCATTGCTAAAACTCACGCTAGAGACACCCTCATTATGCCCAGAGAGAGTGCGGATTTCTTTCCCTGTCTCTACATCCCACAGTTTGATTGTCTTGTCACTACTACCGGTCGCTAATGTCTTACCGTCATTGCTAAAACTCACGCTATTGACACGATCATTATGCCCAGAGATAGTGCGGATTTCTTTCCCTGTCTGAACATTCCACAGTTTGATTGTCTTATCCCAACCACCAGAAGCTAATGTCTTACCGTCGCTGCTAAAACTCACGCTTCTGACATAGCCATTATGCCCCTTGAGAGTGCGGATTTCTTGGCCTGTTTCTACATTCCAGAGTTTGATTGTGTTATCCCTACTTCCAGAAGCTAATGTCTTACCATCGTTGCTAAAACTCACGCTATAGACACAATCATTATGCCCAGAGAGAGTGTGGATTTCTTGGCCTGTCTCTACATTCCACAGTTTGATTATATTGTCATAACTACCGGTCGCTAATGTTTTACCGTCGCTGCTAAAACTCACGCTTAAGACTTCTCTATTATGCCCAGAAAGAGTGCAGATTTCTTGACCTGTCTCTACATTCCACAGTTTGATTGTCTTATCCCAACTACCAGAAGCTAATGTCTTACCGTCTTTGCTAAAACTCACGCTTTCGACACCCTCATTATGCCCAGAGAGAGTGCGGATTTCTTGACCTGTCTCTACATTCCACAGTTTGATTGTCTTGTCACGACTACCGGTCGCTAATGTCTTACCGTCGCTGCTAAAACTCACGCTTTCGACACAATCATTATGCCCAGAGAGAGTGCGGATTTCTTCCCCTGTCTCTACATTCCACAGTATGATTGTCTCGTCCTCGTCATAACTACCGGTCGCTAATGTCTTACCGTCGCTGCTAAAACTCACGCTAGAGATAAGATTACCCGAGCCTCTGGCATACCCATTATGCCCAGAGAGAGTGCGGATTTCTTTCCCTGTTTCTACATCCCAAAGTTTGATTGTATTGTCACTACTACCGGTCGCTAATGTCTTACCGTCGGGGCTAAAACTCACACTATTGACATTCCCATTATGCCCTTCTAAGCGATTATATTCCCTTCCTTCGGCAAGAACTGTTTGCAAAGCATTCATTACCTCTGTGTCACTTACCTCATATTTCTGTAAAATTTTTCCTGCCTTAATCATTTCAATAAAAGCTTCTAAATCTTTCCCCCCTTCATTAAAGAGAGACAAGGAATAACGACCGAGAGAATTTGCTAAACTAAGTTCTGTCTTAACTTCGCGCCGTTTTCTTTCTGCTTCGATTTTTTCTCGTTGCTTTTGATAGTGATAACTAGCTTTAATAAATTTTACGGCTACAGAATCTAAATTAGAAAGTGATTTTTCTTTGATAAGATTGACAATCCTTGTCAGTTTAGAACCTCCCCAAAGCTCACTACTCGCTTTTACTGCATCTTGCTTCTGTAAATCATCCCACTGTTTAGCATCAGCATATAAACGACTTCTCAGAACAATTATCTCCTCTTTTTCTCGAATTAAATCCTGTAACACTTTCCAAGAACGTAATAACGCCTCATGTGCCACCTCAACCGTTGCTTTCCCGTCTTCTCCCTTACTCACCAAAAGACGATTATCTATCAATTGATAGAGAACCTCTCTTTGCATTTCCTCCTGTTCAAAACTCGATTTATCCGCCCTTCTGCTAACCGCTTTTTCCCCTTCTAAACTAATTAACTCTAGAAAAATTTCCTCTGCTGCTTTCCGTTGCTTTTCATTAAATTGACTATAAATTTTATCCGCTTGTTTTTCTAGCGCACCCGTTACCCCACCAATCTCTTGATAAATCTTATTATTTAAAACCCGCTCTTGAATATGATTTTTTTCCCACAATAAATCTAATGTATATTGTAACAGAGGTAAAGAGCCAGCCTGTTCATAAAAATCCGCAACAATTTGATTAATTAATCCCTTTTCAAAGATTACCCCATTTCTCGCCGCCGGTTCAGCAATAGCTAATCTTAACTCACTTTCATCCATATCCGTTAACATCTTGCTATACTGATCATGGATTTTTCCTAAACTGGGATAAGGACTTAATTTATCTAAAAAATCCGCCCTTATCGTCATCACAATTTTGACTAAACTATCATTATTTTCAATTAATTTAATCAAACTTTTAATAAAAATATCTCTTTCCGTCTTCGGTGTACGAGTAAATAATTCCTCAAATTGATCAATAAAAATAAACCATAAATCAGAATTATTTTTTAATCCTTTAACCACATTAATTAAAGTCTCTTCCTTAACAGCTTGTGCTAATTTCGCTTGGGATTGTGTATATCTATTTGCCAAAAGACAACCATAGAAAGACTCAAAGGGATTAACATCAGGAACAAAAGTTAAATTAACCAATTTATTCGCGCCAAAATTATCCTTTAACTTAGGAATTAAACCCGCTTGCACGAGAGAAGATTTACCACTTCCCGACGCACCTAAAAGCAATAAAACATTCTTTTGATTTAAATAATCGGTTAACTCAATAATCCAATTATCTCTTCCAAAAAACTTATCCTTATCTCCCTCTTCAAACTTCCTTAAACCCAAATAAGGTGAACCCGTAATTAAAGTTTGAGCCTGAATCTCAACTCCTGACTTTTGGGTGATAATATATTGATTGATTACACCGCCACTAATATCACCCGCAATTCCCTTAAATTCACCATCACCAATAAGACCTTTAACATCACCACCTATTTCTGAATAATAACTTTTATCAGTCATTTTTGCTACCCCAAAATTATTCTTTTAAAGTTAAATTTAAATTGCAGTTTTAGAATTAGCACTCTTTAAGGACTTCCTACTAAACCAAACAATTTAGCCAAACCGCCTAAAATCGTTACAATTAAAGCAACTAAAATCCCTCGACTGACAAACTCTTGATTCTCTAAGCGCTTTTCCACGCCATCATTTTTTCCCTCTAGACGCTTCTCAATACCATCAATTTTTTCCTCCAGACGCTTCTCGACACCATCAATTTTTTCCTCCAGACGCTTCTCGACACCATCAATTTTTCCCTCCAGAAGCTTAATTTCACCTTTAAATTCACTAAGTTCAATCTTAATATCAGTAACATCTTTTTGAAGATTATCTAACTTTTGATTGATTTGAATTAGAAAATCTTTAAGTTCTACCTCAACAGTAATTGACATAAATTTCCATCCTAAATAATCCTCAACTAATTAATATTCTGACTAATATTTCCACCACTAATATCTCCTGCAATTCCCTTCAAAGTGCCATCTCCCACCATTCCCTTAATATCACCACCAACATTAATATTATACTTACCTGCGGCAAATTCTTCAGGTTTTAATTGCTTGAGTAATGTTTCTGCTGTCTTAATAACCTCTGCATCTCTATCAATTTTTGCTTCAAGTAACTCTTCTTTGAGCAGTGTTTTTACCCCCTCTGAATCTGGTTTTTTCTCATGTTTATCGACGATATCACTATCATCTGTTTTCCCTTTTTCTGCAAATTTCTTCTTAATCAACGCTTTTAAACTCTCATAAGCATCCTTAACGGCTGTTCCTGCCGTATCCTTAGCAGCAGCAACCGCACCAGCAGCCAACGCAGCGAGAATTAGAGAAATCGGTTCCATTGCCTGAGACTCCAAATTAGATATTGCTGACTCAATCCTAGATCAAAGCAAAGTATCTGACGCGATTATGGCGCAGGTATTGGGCGCAAATGGCTTGCTCGTCGGGGTTGTTGGCTACTACTATAAGCTGGACGTGGGGGACTTGCTTGGGAATAATATCCCAGCCAGAAAATCGCTCTGTAGAAGAATCAGACCAGCCAGATAGCATATTATCAAAGCGTAAGTCCCTTAGCTGCGGGGACTCTCGAAGGACTTCCCCCTACTTAGGGTGATCAGCACACTTGAGCGATCGGAGGGCGCAGGTTCCTGGCACTTCTACAGTAACGGATTTTGTCCACAATGTAGGGGCGAACTGCGTTCGCCCAAAAGATACATTATCAAAGCGCAAGTCCCTAATCCCGTTTAGATTATATTTCATCTTGACGAGAAAGGCTGTACTTAAAAAAATATGGTATGATGAGAAATTGTCAGTTTTACGAAAGCCGATGAAAACGGAAGAGATTATCAAATCAATCGAAGCCGAGTATCTCAAGAGCGATCTGCCCATTATCCATGTCGGTGACACGATCCGGGTAGGGGTGCGAATCGTTGAAGGAGATAAAGAGCGGATTCAGCCCTACGAGGGCATTGTCATCGCCAAACGCCATGGCGGTATCAACGAAACGATTACAGTACGCAAAGTCTTCCAGGGTGTGGGAGTAGAAAGAGTCTTCCTGCTCCACTCGCCGCGGGTTGCCAGTATCAAGATCATCCGTCGTGGTAAAGTACGTCGGGCGAAACTCTACTATCTGCGCGATCGAGTTGGTAAAGCCACCAGGGTCCAAGAACGTTTCGATCGCCCTCTCTAAAAAATTTCCGGCGACAGCCTAACCAAGAAAGTTGCTTAATCGCCAACAACTACGCTATAATAAATAAAGGCCTTAAAAAAGCCAAATAGTTTAGCGAATGGGCGCTCTTAGTTCAGTTGGTAGAACGCAGGTCTCCAAAACCTGATGTCGGGGGTTCAAGTCCTCCAGGGCGCGTTTGGTAATCACCAAGCCGATAATTGCAAAGGACATAATCTAAATGTCTGAGGGTTAGTGTGGGTTGTCCGGTGAAAATGATAAGTTAAGGATAGCTTGAGTATCATTTTAAGGAGTAGCGATCGTGGCCAAAAAAGAAACCCTAGAAAAAGACGCGAGCGACAAGAAAGAGGGAAGCTCCTTTCAGGTCAAGGAATTCGTCAATGAAACCAAAGAAGAACTCGCCAAAGTCGTCTGGCCTTCCCGTCAGCAACTTTTGAGCGAATCGGCGGCGGTGATGTTAATGGTGACTTTAGTAGCCACTCTCATCTATCTAATCGATAAATTCTTTGCCTGGGGTGCGGGGAAGGTGTTCCCATGAATCTAGAAGAAGAGCAGTTTCCCGAAGAACTCAATCTTAGCGGCCTACCGAAAAAACCCCGTTGGTATGCCGTGCAGGTGGCTTCCGGTTGTGAGAAACGGGTCAAAGCTAATTTGGAACAGCGCATCCACACCCTCGATGTGGCCGATCGCATTCTACAAGTCCAGATTCCCCAAGCGGCCACCGTCAAAGTCCGCAAGGATGGTTCACGGCAACACGGCGAGGAAAAAGTCTTCCCCGGTTATGTCCTGATCAGAATGATCATGGATGATGACGCTTGGCAGGTGGTCAAAAACACCCCCCACGTGATCAACTTTGTCGGGGCCGAACAAAAACGCCACTACGGACGCGGCCGCGGTCACGTCACCCCGCTACCCTTGAGTATGTCAGAAGTCGATCGCATCTTCAAACAAGCTCAGATTCAAGAACCCGTCGTCAAAATCAATATGGAAGTTGGCGATCAAATCTTGGTTCTATCTGGTCCATTTAAGGACTTTGAAGGGGAAGTGATCGAAGTTAGTCCCGAGCGCGGCAAACTCAAGGCCCTGCTCTCCATTTTTGGTCGGGATACCCCGGTCGAATTGGAATTTAATCAAGTCGAAAAACAAAACTAAATCATGGCTAAAAAAGTCGTCGCAATTATTAAACTAGCTTTACCTGCTGGTAAGGCTAACCCTGCTCCTCCGGTCGGTCCTGCTTTAGGTCAACACGGGGTGAATATTATGGCGTTTTGTAAAGATTACAACGCTAAAACCGCCGATCAGGCCGGGATGATCATCCCTGTGGAAATTTCCGTTTTTGAGGATCGTAGTTTTACCTTTGTCCTCAAAACTCCCCCCGCTTCCGTTCTCATCCGTAAAGCGGCCGGTGTGGAAAGAGGTTCCAACGAACCCAACAAGAAATTTGTCGCCACCATTACCCGCGACCAATTACGCGAAATCGCCCAGACTAAAATGCCAGATCTTAACGCTAACGACATCGAAGCAGCCATGAATATTGTGGCGGGAACGGCCAAAAATATGGGTGTCAAGATCTCAGACTAAATCTTATTACGGGGAGAAGTTAAGCTTCGTTATTACCCAAGGAGCAACAAATCAGATGGTAAAAAAAGTTTCACGACGTTTGCGAGATGCCCAGGCTAAGGTAGAAAATAAAGCCTACGAGCCATTAGAGGCACTGACATTATTAAAGGAATTAGCGACGGCGAAATTCGACGAAACCGCCGAAGCTCATATTCGTTTAGGCATCGATCCTAAATATACCGACCAACAACTGCGGACAACGGTAAGTTTACCCAAAGGAACCGGACGCACGGTGCGGGTAGCGGTGATTACTCGCGGGGAACAGGTGCAGGAAGCGAACAATGCTGGGGCCGATATCGTTGGTTCAGAAGAATTAATCGAAGAAATCGCCAAGGGGATGATGGATTTCGAGGTGTTGATCGCCACCCCCGATATGATGCCGAAAGTGGCGAAATTAGGTCGTCAACTCGGTCCACGGGGTTTAATGCCTTCACCGAAAGGGGGAACCGTAACCACGGATTTAACGGGAGCGATCTCTGAGTTTAAAGCGGGTAAATTAGAATTCCGGGCCGATCGCACTGGGATCGTTCACGTTCAATTTGGTAAAGCTTCTTTTAGTGCTGAGGATCTGTTAATCAATTTGAAAGCTTTACAGGAAACGGTGGACAGAAACCGTCCTTCCGGGGCAAAAGGTCGTTACTGGCGCACAGTTTACGTTTCTTCCTCCATGGGGCCATCGATTCAAGTGGATATTAGCGCTCTGCGGGATCTGAAATTAGCAGAAGGTTAATGACAGTTATTTTTCTTTGAAAAAGCCTCCAAGGGATTGGGGGCCTTTTTTGGCTTGATCGCCCGATTGATATAAAATCAAAGGGCTACACTCAAGATTAATCGCTTGAATTATTCTCTTGTATCTGTTCTTAAAGCCAGCGTGTGGATTGTAGATTCCCCTAATACCCGTATTTTAGCCCCTAGTGCGATCGCTCTTGGTAACTTTGATGGTTTGCACCTAGGTCATCAAACCGTCCTACAGCCAATTTTTCAGGATGAACCCGCTTATCCCACCGTTGTTAGTTTTACTCCCCACCCGCGGGAATTTTTTACGGGGGAAAAATGGCAATTATTAACTCCTCTAGGGGAAAAGGTGGAGGTTTTAGAGAATTTAGGCGTTAAACAATTAGTTTTACTGCCTTTTTCTGCTCAATTAGCTTCCCTGACTCCCTTGGCTTTTATCAAACAGATTTTAGTAGAAAAATTACAGGCTAAATCGATCAGTATTGGTCAAGATTTCCGCTTCGGTTATCGTCGTCAAGGTACAGCGGAAGATTTATTACAGATCGCCTCTCAATTTAATATTAAAGTCGAGATTGTTGCTTTAAAAAACTGTGGGACGGGTCGGATTAGTAGTTCCCTAATTCGTCAAGCTTTGGCAGCAGGAAACGTTGAGCAAGCTGGGCAAATGTTAGGTCGTCCCTACAGTTTAACTGGTCGTGTGGTCATCGGGCAACAACTGGGCAGAACATTAGGTTTTCATACCGCTAATCTACAGGTTCCTCCCGATAAATTATTGCCGCGACTGGGGGTTTATTGCGGTTGGGTGCATCTCGATGGTTCTCGCTTACCAGCAGTTATGAATATCGGTTATCGTCCCACGATCGAGGGAAAAACTATCAGTGTGGAAATCCATTTATTGGATTGGTCGGGCAATGTATATGATCGTATTTTAACGATGGATTTAGTGCAATTCCTGCGACCAGAACAGAAATTTAATTCTCTCGATCAATTAAAAAATCAGATCGAGATAGACTGCGATCACTCTCGGTTAATTCTAAGTTCTGTAACCGACAACTACTAATATTTTTGGTATTCTCTTTCCACTTTACCCACCGCTTTCAATAAAGGAGAATCAAGGGAATCGATCCAATCAGCTACTTCTCGCGCTAATCCTAGGGTAACAATGCCTTGAGACGGTGGTAATTGACCAGCTAAAGCCTGACTCTTGATGGTTTTCAGGACAGAAATTAAACCCTCAATCCGAGTCGATCTTTCTGTTTTCGGCATCTGTTCGGCCACGGTAATAGCTTGGTCAATTGATTGAATTAATTCCCTCATGTTCGTTTCCATAATATTCTAGCGACAGGAAAGAGATGTGACGGTTATTGCTCGTCCCTCTCCCCATTGTATATTGGCATCTCGCGAGTCTTTAATAAAAGTTTGCTGACCACCACCGGGATAACAATCAGCCGGATTCTGGGGGGCGACAATTCCTTGATAAACTGTTGTTCCCGCAGGTAAAGTCACCGATATTACTTTGGTCGCTTGATTGGGAGGATTCCACTTTTGATCGAGGGCTAAATTTCTGATCACTTCCACATTGGTGGTATATTGATCCGTGGTCAGAAAACGACCTTTTTTGTAATTTTCGTCACTGTAATAACGGAAAAAAGTCTGGGGTTTTTCTAGGGTAACTGCCTGACATTCACTATTGCGAAAAGTGATGGCAATATCTGGAGGGAGGGGACAGGAAGGTGCCTGATCTTGAGCCAATATTTTCCGAGAATTGAAAGTTAAATTTTCGGGTAAACTATTGGTTAATGTACTGGCTGCGATTCCTAAAACAAGACTAAAAACGAGCGAACTGGCTTTCATCTTCATGGATTAAGAGAAATTCCTCTTGATTTTATCAGACTGAACCGACTGAAAATCTTAATTTCGCCCACTGGCAACAATTCTTAACTAATTTTCTCCCTGCTCGCCACCCTAACCCCGATTAGCTCCCTAGCAGAAAATTTCCCGCCATTGTCTGTCAACTTTCCTCGCTAGTGTGGGCAAATTAGGAAAAGAATCGTTAAGATAAAGAAAACTTAACATTAATCTTCTTGACAAAATACCCCATTTGTGCTATGAGAGACGCTATTGATATTTTGATGGAAAATTTGAGCCAGAGCATCGTCGGCCAAACCGAATCGATTCGCATTGTGCTGGTGGCTTTACTCAGTGGTGGCCACGCTCTCCTGGAAGATGTACCCGGAGTTGGCAAAACCCTCTTAGCTGACAGGGGGACAAGCAAGCTGAAAAGCTTGTGTAGCAAGGAATACAGATACGGACTCCAAAAAAAGATAAGTCATATTTACCATATATGACCTAAATAACGAAAATAATAAGTGAACTATACCAGAAAGTGTTAGAAAATGAACTGGGACGAGCCAGATATCTACTGTTGTTAATGATAGTTGGAACCTGGCAAATACTAAAGCAAGCTAAGTTAGAGATATTAGCAGAAGCACTGCCAATACCGATCCTGTTTGAGAGTCGGAGAAAAAAACTAAAAAGATTTTTAAAGCTGGAAATTCTGAATATTGAAAAAATCTGGTTTCTCTGCTTAAAAGAGATGTTAAAACAGCAGCAGAGATTCACAATAAAAGGATTAGTATATATTGCCATAGACCGGACAAGTTGGGGAGCAATTAATATCTTGATGGTGAGTCTAATTTATGACAAGAGAGCCATCCCAATCTATTGGGAGATATTGGATAAAAAAGGAAGTAGTAATCTCGAAGAACAGCAGCGAGTATTAGAAAAAACATTGACCGTGCTATCAGGTCATAAAATAGTGGTGTTAGGAGATAGAGAATTTTGCTCGGTCAGTCTTGGAAAGT
>NZ_JADEVX010000137.1:0-11535 GCF_015207925.1 Microcystis sp. LEGE 00066
CCCAACACCCAACACCCAACACCCCACAGCCCACACCCAACACCCAACACCCAACACCCAACACCCAACACCCAACACCCAACACCCAACACCCTGATCTGGAATATTCTGGCGGAAGATCGATCGCAAAGACTTGAAATCTGTTCTAACAATAGTTACACTTCTTTAGAATAGATACACTTTTCAAGGGATAATGTAGGTTGGCTAACTCTTGCACTTAACAGTCGAGATTGTTGGGCTTATATTTTGACCCTGAATATAAAAAGCGTCTAAGTGGACACTAAATTGTCAATAGGAGGAGCGTAGTCAATGGGACTACCTTGGTATCGAGTACACACAGTCGTTCTCAACGACCCGGGCCGTTTAATTTCCGTTCACCTGATGCACACCGCACTGGTAGCGGGTTGGGCTGGCTCCATGGCCCTCTATGAGCTTGCTATTTTCGACCCCAGTGACCCCGTATTAAACCCGATGTGGCGGCAAGGAATGTTCGTGCTGCCCTTCATGGCCCGTTTAGGTGTCACCGGTTCTTGGGGTGGCTGGAGCGTCACCGGCGAAACTGGTGTTGACCCCGGTTTCTGGTCTTTTGAAGGCGTTGCCGCCGCTCACATCGTCTTATCCGGTCTGCTATTCCTAGCGGCCGTTTGGCACTGGGTTTTCTGGGATTTAGAATTATTCGTCGATCCCCGCACGGGCGAATCTGCGCTCGATTTGCCGAAAATGTTCGGTATTCACCTGTTCTTATCTGGTTTACTTTGCTTTGGTTTCGGTGCTTTCCATCAAACAGGCCTTTGGGGTCCCGGGATGTGGGTTTCCGATGCCTACGGTTTAACTGGTCATGTGCAGCCCGTAGCTCCCGAATGGGGACCTGCTGGTTTTAACCCCTTTAACCCCGGGGGTGTGGTAGCTCACCACATTGCTGCGGGTATCGTCGGGATTATTGCCGGTTTATTCCATTTAACCGTTCGTCCCCCCGAAAGACTCTATAAAGCCCTGAGAATGGGTAATATCGAAACGGTGCTTTCTAGCAGTATCGCCGCCGTTTTCTTTGCCGCTTTCGTCGTGGCTGGAACCATGTGGTACGGTAATGCTACCACCCCGATCGAACTCTTTGGCCCGACCCGTTACCAATGGGATAAGGGCTATTTCCAAGAAGAAATTGAGCGTCGCGTTGAGGCCAGCATTGCCAACGGAGCCACCATCGCCGAAGCTTACCAAGCAATCCCCGAAAAACTGGCTTTCTATGATTATGTCGGTAATAGCCCCGCTAAAGGTGGTTTATTCCGTACTGGTGCCATGGATAGCGGTGACGGTATCGCTAAATCTTGGTTAGGACACCCCGTGTTCAAAGATGGCGAAGGTCGCGTCCTCAGCGTGCGTCGAATGCCTAACTTCTTTGAAACCTTCCCCGTTGTCCTGACTGACTCGGAAGGTATCGTTCGCGCTGATATTCCCTTCCGTCGTGCGGAATCGAAACTGAGTATCGAACAAAGTGGTGTTACCGTTTCTTTCTACGGTGGCGCTCTCGATGGTCAGGTGTTCAGCGATCCTGCTGATGTGAAGAAATTTGCGCGTAGAGCGCAACTCGGTGAAGCTTTCGAGTTTGACACCGAAACCCTCAAGTCTGACGGGGTATTCCGCACTTCTCCGAGAGGTTGGTTTACTTTCGGTCATGCTGTCTTTGCTTTACTATTCTTCTTCGGTCACATCTGGCACGGTTCTCGTACCATCTACCGCGACGTATTCGCCGGGGTCGATCCAGATCTGGAAGAACAAGTGGAATTCGGTTTATTCCAAAAATTGGGTGATCTTAGCACTCGTAAACAAGAAGTTTAGTTTTAGCTAAATCATCTATATAACTAAAGGAGTCAATTCTTTGACTCCTTTTTTTAATTAGGGTCTGCTGAAAAAGTTTTTCGTGGGGGCAGGGTGTGGGGTGTGGGGAGAAGGGAGCAGGGAGTGGGGAGCAGGGAGAAACAATTGATAACTTGAGAGTTAATCACACTATTAAAAACGGATTTGGTATTAAAGTTTGATCGAGCTTTACTTTTCACCGAATAGTGAAAAAACCGCTAGTTATAGAAATAACTAACGGCTTTTTGCCGGGGGAAATTACCCGGAATGGAATTACATAGAGGAACCTAAACCGGCGTAAGCTCCGTAGAAGAAAAGACCAAGCACAGCGATAACGCCTAGACCGGCGATGGTCGCGACTAACCACAAAGGAATACGACCTTCTGCGAACATGAATAACACCTCCTAATTGCGATGACAATAAATCGGGACTAATTAGTTAAAGAAATAGCTGGAAAATAAAATTCCCAAGACAGCAACTAGGAGTAAACCTAGATAAAGAGAAGTACGATTTAACTCGACGGCTTGCCGATTTGGATTAGGTGTTCTTTCCATAATTGTTCTCCTAGCGTTGAATAAACTGCATTGCCGCAATTGCACCGATAAAGAAGACAGTGGGGACCGCTAAGGTATGAACTGCCAACCAGCGAACGGTGAAAATGGGGTAAGAAATGGGTTGATTGGGATTACCACTAGCCATTGTTTTTATCCTTAATTAAAGTAAACTACTGATTAAACTGCTCGATTTGATTTTTGGCCTCAAAGCGATCATTAATGATCGGTAATTCTTGACGCTCTTGAGTGTAATACTCATCGGGACGGGGAGTGCCAAAAACATCGTAAGCCAAACCAGTACTCACGAATAACCAACCTGCGATAAACAGCATGGGGATGGTGATGCTATGGATAATCCAGTAACGAATACTGGTAACGATATCGCCAAAAGGACGTTCGCCGGTACTACCTGACATGGACGGTTCTCCTCGGAATGATAGGACTTGAAAAATTCAATCTCTATAATAGAGACTTTGTTGACCCTGAGACAAGTTTTAGGCCGGTTCGCTAGGGGGATTATATTTCAGTAAAACCCCATTTTGTCCCAAGACAAAACCCTTGTCGGAATTGATAAAAACAATTCGATAGAGATTGGAGGGGACACTTTCCACCGCGCGATCTTTTTGCCAAGATTGGCCGCCGTCATCACTGACCAAGAGATTGCCGCTACCACCAGCGACCCAAATTTCTTCGGGGGTGCGGTAGTTGAGGTCTAAAAGTCCCCAACTGGTGGAAAACTCGGGGAATACCTTATCTTCCCATGTATCGAGATCATTGGGGCTAGTAAATTGTAGTTGACCACCCCGGGCCAGAGCCCACAGTTCCCCTTTTTCACCATAACCGACTTTTTGTAAACGGCGGGAAGAAAGACGATTGTGGGGTTGCCATTCTGTTGACCCCGGTTCCCAGGTGGAATAAAAGTTACCGCGTGCGGAAACGGCCACGTATTTACCATCATGGGAACGAACAATTGTCCGGGCCACACCCACAGCACCTTCCACTAAAGCTTGCCAAGTTTTGCCCCCGTCTTTGGTGCGGTAGATAGCACCTAAATCCGTGACCATTTCGGCGGTTTTGTCGTTCAGAGCGATAATTCCGTAGGGGGAACCGGGTAATTTTTCACTTAAGGGGATACGGGACCAGCTGCTGCCCCCGTCTTCGCTATGGAGAAGAATTGAGGGTTTACCGACAATCCAACCCTCTTGGTCGTGGAAACTGACGGCGCTAAAGCTAACTTTTTCGTCGCCAAGGTTGAGGACTTTTTGCTGCCAGCTGTCCCCCCCATCGCTGGTTTCAAAGAGGGTAGATTTGGTTCCCACTAACCAACCGTGCTGCAGGTCGCTGGTAAAGGCGATATCGGCAAAAGTGGAGTCAGTGTCGAGGGTGAGGATTTGCCAAGGACTATTGCTCAGGGATGGCACATTACTACAGCTAAAGCAGAAAAAGGCTACAGCTAGAACTATTACGAATTGTTTCAGTTTTCTCATCAATGGTTCAGAGGTATTGGTCAAGGAATCGGGACGGATTAAGGTTTGTACCCGATGGGTTACAGGCTCATAAGAGCCGTTGGATTAAAGATAATGAGTGCTTGAGTTAGTTTAAACCATACAAACTAATAAAGAAAACAAATCCTAGCGCTAAAGCCCCGAAAATCAAAATATTTTTTTGTGCGGGAGTCAGACGGTTGACTCCAAAACCATAGCTAAGATTTTCTTGGAATCCCGAAGGAGCATCTTTAGCTCCGATGTTGATAAATTGGGAACGACGCACACCACACACGGGACAGCGCCACGTTTCTGGCAATTCCTCGAAGGGGGTTCCAGCGGGAGTGTTGGTTTTACTATCTCCCTTGCTGGGGTCGTAAACGTAGCCGCAGGAGCGACATTCGTGGTTGGCAGGGGCCTGGTCGGCTAGGGTTAGTTCTGGTGGGCGATCGCTCATAACTAAGATTAAGGGAATTTTCAACACTCTGTTACAAATTATCCTTGAAAATTGACCTCTCTGACGGCCAACCCCTAACAGAATAGCCAGTTTTCAAGTCTGAAAAGGATTAGGGAGGCAGCATATCGGCTTAAAAAAAACTAAGATTAATCTATTAGGGCTTAAATGTCTATTAAAACTTTATTAAGTTGATATTTGGGCTATTTACCCTGATTTTGGTAGTCAAATTTATTCCGAGAAATTGAGAAATTTCAGGCAGGGAAGAAATTAGGGGTCTGATTTCTCATCTCTAACCGATTATTCTTGACCAAATTGACTAAATCCCTAGCTTAATTTCTTCTTAGAGGCGAGAGTGAAGCTAAATTACTTGTCTCCATATTGAATAAATTTAATCACTTTTAGCGATCGCTTTTATGTTTTGCCATAAATGGGCTGCTCTCTCCCTGTTCCCCAAAACGAAAACTTCGCACCTCACTATTAAGATGACTGCTATCAACCTTATATTATAGGTATATCATCAACCTTAACTAAAAAGAGAGTAAAAATTATGTTCAACCAGCTTGATTGGAATCCTGCCTATTCAATTGAAACCCTAGAACCAAATACGGTATTTTTTCTATCTGAGCGAGAATCAATCTGTTTTCAAGAGCCGCTTTATTATCGTTTAGTAAGATTAATCGATGGTCAACGTAATCTTGATGAAATTATTGATATTCTTCAGTTAGAATTTTTACAAAATCAAGAAATCAATCCCAATAATCCCAATTCGCTTGCAGTTATTATTAATTATAGCCTGGCAATTCAAAAAGCAATTTTTCAGTTATATAAACGAGGGTTTTTATTAGAAAAAAAAGAATTATTGCCGTCTAATTTAGCAATTTTATGCCATCATCTTCAGGTTTCTCAAGCCCAAGCTTTTGAACGATTACAATCTCTGAAGGTTACAGTTAAAAGCCTAGGCTCAATTCCCCAGCAAGATTTGATCAATATTTTAAATTCCTTGCAAGTTCAAGTCGCAGATGAAGGGGATTTAACCATTATTTTAACCGATAATTATCTTCATCCTGATTTAGAGAATATTAATCAACAAGCTTTAGCCTCGCACAAGCCTTGGTTATTAGTTAAACCCCGGGGAAATCTAGCATGGATTGGTCCCTTATTTGATCCCGATAAAACTGGTTGTTGGCATTGTTTAGCTCAACGATTACGAGATAATCGTCCCGTGGAGGAATTTATCATTAGACAGAGAGAAAATAAGATTTCTTTAATTTCTCCTTTAGGATTTTCCTCGGCGACAATACAGACGGTTTTAAATATGACGGCTATGGAGGTTTTTAAGTGGATTATTCAAGGTAAAAATCAACGTTTAGAAGGAACAATGATGACTTATGATACTTTAAATTTACAATTTCAAGAGCATATTTTAGTTAAACGTCCGAACTGTCCTAGTTGTGGATATTCTCTAAATAAAACACCTTTACCAGTGGTTTTGGGACATCGGAAAAAGGCGTTTACCAGTGATGGGGGACATCGTTTTTGTTCTCCTGAAGAAACCTTAAGAACCTATCAACATCATATCGGTCCTATTACGGGAATTGTGCGAGAATTAAATAAGATACAAGGGAATGCTTTAGTTCATACTTATGTAGCTAAACATCATTTTCGCAGTGTCTTTGATGATTTAGACAGTTTACGGCAAAATATTGGAGGTAGAAGTGCGGGAAAAGGCCGTACAGATAGTCAAGCAAAAGCAAGTGGATTTTGTGAAGCTATTGAGCGCTATTCGGGAGTTTTTCAAGGGAATGAAATCAGAGAAAAAGCGAGTTATCAAGAGTTAGGAGATAAAGCTATTCATCCTAACAAATGTATGAATTTTAGTGAAAAACAATATCAACATCGAGAAGAATGGAATGGGAAGAATCAAGGATGGTTTCAAAAAGTCCCTGAACCTTTTGATGAAACTAGAATCATTGATTGGACACCTGTATGGTCTTTAACTGCTCAGGATTTTAAGTATTTACCAACGGGATATTGTTATTATGGTTATTCTCAATCTGAACCCTTAGATTGTTGGGCTGATTCTAATGGCTGCGCCGCAGGAAATACGATAGAAGAAGCGATTTTACAAGGGTTTATGGAGTTAGTGGAACGAGATTGTGTGGCTTTATGGTGGTATAATCAATTAGTTAAACCTTCCGTTAATTTAGAGAGCTTTAATGAGCCATATTTTGAGCAATTAAAGCAATATTATGAGGGGTTAAATCGGGAGCTATGGGTGTTAGATATTACCAGTGATTTGAATATCCCTTGTTTTGCTGCTATTAGTCCGAGAAAGGGGCGGGAAGTGGAGGATATTTTATTAGGATATGGGGCACATTTTGACCCGAAAATTGCTATTAGTCGGGCGTTAACAGAGGTTAATCAAATCTTACCGAATGTGTTATCTTTTAAGGAAGATGGGACAACGATTTATAATTCTTCTGCGGATCCTTTGGCGGTTAAATGGTGGCAAACTGCAAGGTTAAGCAATCAATCTTATTTAGTTCCCGATAGTAAAATAATACCCCAAAAAAGTTATGATTATTTACAATTAGCTAGTGATGATTTATTAGAGGATGTTAAATTGTGTCAGCGAATTGTTGAGTCAAAGGGGATGGAAATGTTAGTATTAGATCAGACTCGTCCCGATATTGGTTTAAGAGTTGCTAAAGTCATTATCCCCGGAATGCGTCATATGTGGAAGCGTTTAGGGACAGGAAGATTGTATGATGTTCCTGTTAGCATGGGATGGTTAAAAGAAGCTTTAACGGAAGATGAATTAAATCCTTTTCCCATGTGGATGTAACGCTTTTAAATAGGGGAGCTTATCACTGATCAGTAAAAGGTGCATCACCGAAGTAACACACCTTAAATAGTGTTGGGTTCCGTACCTCAATCTAACCGATGAGAGATGCGATCGCACTTAGAAAGTGTACTTGATTTGAATAACACTCATGACACCTTCAACAATGGTTCGCCACTGTCCAGTAAATTCTGCACCATAAGATGCTGCAATTTGCGGACATAATTTTTGTGCTTCATCGTTGCTCCAGAGAGGTCCAGCTAAAACATCAGTTTTAAATTCATGAGTTCCAGTATTTTCCACCTGTAGTTCTACTTCTACTACACTCATTGCACTTTCAACTACGGTTGTCCACTGACCAGTAAAGTTTCCTTGATGAGCAGCTGCAATTCTCGGATCTAGTTGTTGTGCTTCAGCGTTACTCCAGAGGGGGCCAGCAGGGATATTAACTGGCTCTTCGTTACTTGGTATGGTTCGATAGGGGGGCATAAATCGACTAAATCCTTATCTGGCAAGGGATTTAATTGATTAGTTCGCTCTAGATCGAAAATAATTGACAAAAATCGCTAAATGCCTTTCTATATAGGGGTTCCATCCCTTATAACCCCCGTTCATTGCATAACACAAACCGAAGAGCCTAATTTTCTAACTCAGAAAAATATTGGTTTGTGATCCCGAATAATATCTAGTATCCCATCGAGGATAGATTTCCTTGTCGATGCTTTTAAGTCTAGCTGATCATTAGCCCAGATAAAACTTTCTAATAACCAACAGCCAAAAAAGCCTGTACCTCCGGTAATAAATATCCGCTGTCCCCGCAATTCTTCCCAGAGGTCTTTAGTGTGGGCAAGAATGTGATTTAAGTCATTTGTTAGGTTAGGTTGCATCTTTAGCCAATCCATTTCGTAGAAAAAGACAAATCGACACAAAAATCAAAAGCAATAGATTTTTACATTCACTTTATCCAATGGGATAAGAAAAGGGTAACTCAAAAAAGAGATAACAAACAAGTCCATTATATTGTCTAATCATAAAAAACATCCAAAAAAATAAAAATGTTCCAAAAAATGCCAACAATGCAAATTTACCTACTCTAACATCTCCTCCGTTAATCCTAGAAATACGGCTCTTCTGGTTTCTGTGTGGAAACGAGGTCTATACTGATAGTTTCTTCGACAAAATAGTCCTAAAAGTGTTACCCGATCAGCATTTCACGATTCCATAAGCAAAAATTATCACACAAAGTCGAGAAGAGCCGAAATACCCCGATCCAGAAGATACATTCTATGATTTTATCAGCATTTGACAAGTATGCTACAAGGTTTCTGGTTCAACGCCTAATTCTCTTAATTTTTCAGCTAATTTTTGTCGTAACATTCGCTCCTGTTCGAGTTGATATTCAGTTTGTGTGACTCGTTCACTCCCCCATAATAACAGATTGCCCGACTTATCCCACCAGCGCAACCAATTAGTAGTAAATTCAGCTTTGCTTCCTTGCCAGACTCCCAAAAATAAGTTAATCTCTGCTATCCAGTAACGATTATTCTCATCTGGGAACTGCTGCTCATACTTTCCTGCCACTAAACAATAAACATCTAATTCTCCTGTTTTTGGCTGAAAAATTCCATAGACAGGTACTTGTAAGATTTGCTCGTAAAAATACCATTTTCCATAGGGATAGTGAGGGTTGATGGAATATTCACCCCCTTCGGTTTCCGAGATAAACTCTAGGACGATGGTAGGAATTTCTCCTTCAATGTGGGGAGTATAACTGCGCCGAATTGTTCCGCTAGGAATCGGTTTTACCGAGGGAATATAAACCCAATCAGGCGCTTTGACAATAGTTTGAGTTTTAACGGTAGCACACAAGCCAAAATTAGAGGCAATTAGCATTGATTCTAGAATTAATCCTGCTAATTCTAGGGATTCGCGTAAAGCTGCTGATAATAGGGGTTGCAAGTTGTTGTCCACAGGTTCGTCAGGTAGAATAAAATCATCTGGCAGTTTTTCCCAAGTAATAGTTGGTAAGGAGTTTGACTGAAGTAGTTGCATGGCTTTCATAAGTAATTTTACTAATTCAAATATCTAAAATGGGCTATAGATTCTCAGGATTAACTCCCAACTCTTTTAACTTTTGCACCAAACGTTGGCGAGAAATTTGTTCTCGCTCAAGTTCTAACTCAGCTTGTTCGGCTCGTTGCTTTTCTTGTTCGGATCGTTGCTTTTCCTGCTCGGTTCGTTGCTTTTCCTGCTCTACTAACTCACTGCCCCATAATAACAGATTTCCCGACTTATCCCACCAGCGCAACCAATTAGTAGTAAATTCAGCTTTGCTTCCTTGCCAGACTCCCAAAAATAAGTTAATCTCTGCTATCCAGTAACGATTATTCTCATCTGGGAACTGCTGCTCATACTTTCCTGCCACTAAACAATAAACATCTAATTCTCCTGTTTTTGGCTGAAAAATTCCATAGACAGGTACTTGTAAGATTTGCTCGTAAAAATACCATTTTCCATAGGGATAGTGAGGGTTGATGGAATATTCACCCCCTTCGGTTTCCGAGATAAACTCTAGGACGATGGTAGGAATTTCTCCTTCAATGTGGGGAGTATAACTGCGCCGAATTGTTCCGCTAGGAATCGGTTTTACCGAGGGAATATAAACCCAATCAGGCGCTTTGACAACAGTTTGAGTTTTAACGGTAGCACACAAGCCAAAATTAGAGGCAATTAGCATCGATTCTAGAATTAATCCTGCTAATTCTAGGGATTCGCGTAAAGCTGCTGATAATAGGGGTTGCAAGTTGTTGTCCACAGGTTCGTCAGGTAGAATAAAATCATCTGGCAGTTTTTCCCAGGTGATTATCGTTGATTTTGTCGGTAAATCAATAGCAGATGGTGTCATGTTTATCTCTTTTTCATTAAGAAAAGCCAAGAATACTTAAAAAGTCGGTTTTCCCTTAATCACCCTTGGCAAATGGTTTATCTAGGCAATCAAGTGTTTTTTTGAATGACAATATATCGATTTTCAATGTCGTAGTTTCGGCTATTTTTTTTCGGCATTTCTCTATACATAGTCATCAAAAAATATCGCGGCAATAAAACAATGATCGGCTTTTTTGCGATTACTTGGATAATTTTTATCTACGCTTCCTCTAATTATCCTGATGAGCATTTTTATTCCCATCGTAAAATCTTACTCTGGTTTGCTTCTATACTTCTGGCGATCGCCAGCCTAGCCTATCTAAACTTGACTAAGACTTTCCACAGGATCCTCGCTCTAGTTCTAGCAATTATCATCGGCTATTCTATCGTAACTAATCTGTATTTTAATCAACGTTATCTTGCTAGTAAATACGGTTCCGAAAGACTCCTATCCGTGGCCGATACAGTGAAAATTATCAATCAGATTCCGGTCGGTTCAACCCTTTGCGATCCAGCTAAGAAAGGCAAAAGAAAAGAGCATGGTCAGTATGATTATATTGATACCTTTATGACCAAAAGAGAGCTAATGATCACCAATTCCTGCCCATCGGGTAGTTATTACATACAGCCGAAATTTAAAATGGCTATGCAAATGAACGATTTATTTCCAATTTTTACCCTCGTCAAAACTCCCCCTCTTGATCGCCCGATGACTTCCCTTCTGGAAACCCCAGAAGCCTATCTCTATAAAATCGAGTAGAAATACCTCAACCATGATAGCGGAATTTGCTTGGGATATTCTTAGGAAGTTTTCCTTTTGGGGAGTCGGTTGTCGGTAGTCAGCAATAAACTGTAGGCTCTTCGGGAATTGTTATGCAAATAATTAACTTAAAATAAAATTCGATGAGAGTACCTACGCCTAAAAGTAGCTGAAATCTATACAGGGAGACACTTACGGCACAAACAAGTTAATATCAAAAGATAGACAATCGAGTTAAGATTTGATATAATAGCCAAAAACCAGAGTATTTTACCTATGATACTTGACAAATTTTTGAACCTAAAAGGAACGTCTATTCAAGGCTATCTACACCTAGAAAATATCGGTATAGTTTGCCGAATCGAATCGAAAAATCAAAAAGCAATCTGTCCTCGTTGTGGGTTAGAGAGCGATAAACTCCACCAAAATCATCGACATTTAGTCAAAGATTTACCAATCTCAGGTCAACCAGTGTACCTACAGGTTAATCGTCGTCAATTTAAGTGCGATAATTGTCGAAAACCCTTTAGTGAAGAGTTAGATTTTGTCGCCAAGAAACGAACCTATACGAAAAGACTAGCCGAGAATATACTCGAACAATTAAAAGAAGGAGATATTTTAAATGTTAGCCGAAGAAATGACGTAACGGAAGAAGAGA
>NZ_JADEVX010000013.1:0-48561 GCF_015207925.1 Microcystis sp. LEGE 00066
TTGCGGGGGTGTCTTCGCTGGTTTTTTGTTCTTCCCGGGGACAGGCTGCCGATTCTAAACCGAGATGACATCGGACTTCCTCCCGTCCCAAAGATACGGCAATTCCCGACACCGACATTAAAAAAGCTAGGATGGGTAAGATATTCTTCATAAAATTAGACTTGATTCTACTCCTCGACATCACATTATCTATTTTAGATAGGATCGAACTGATATTGAGAACCCTTTGGCCCCTCATTGCCGCGATTAGCGCGTACTAGGGGAACTTGATTAAAAATGTTAAAATCCGTGGTGCTTCCCTGCAAGGTGATTCCTCGATTTAAAGTTTCGACTGCACTAGCACGGTCAGAACTTTTAGCGATCGCTTCTCCTAATACTTTCATGGTATCGTAGGCGGTAGCAGTACGCCAACTGACGCGACCGCGCCAACTTTTCAGCGCATCTTTGGCAAAAGGATCCGTTGCTTGGAAACTCCAAGGTACTGCTAAAACTAATCCGTCGATGCTATCCGCTCCTTGAATAAGGATATCGGGTGTATAAAGTTCATTTCCGCCCAATAATAGCATTCCAGACGATTCTTGGGCAATAGCCACGGCTTGATTAATGCGATCGCCATCTTTGCTGAGGGCCAAAAATACCACCTTAGCGCCGGCTTGTTTTGCCTGATCTATGGCGGTTTTAGCGTTAAAATTGGCTTTGGTGGTGTCTATTTCCTTAACTATCTTGCCTCCCGGTTGCTTTATTGCTTTAGCAAAGGAATCCCTTAATTTTTGACTATAGGGACTATCGGAATTATAAAAAAGAACCACTGACGGAGAATTCTCTTGCTGACTAGCATAATTAGCCAAAGTTTTGGCCACTGCTTCCAGATAACTACCGAAAACTTCCTGAGATTTATCGTCAAGGGGAATAGTTTTCAGGGTTGATTTTCCCGTTTGACTAACACGGGTAGTCAGGGGAGAAAGAATCGCTAATCCTTCTTTTTCGTAACTTTCAATCGCTTTTTGACTAAAAGGATCGATTCCGTGGCCCATAACTGCTAAAACTTGACCGGATTGAATCAGATCATCGGCGATCGCTTTTGATTGTAACCCACCACCATCATTAGCGATAACTATTTCCAAAGGATTACCCGGATTAGAATTATTAAACTCCTCTTGATACCTGGCCACACCTCGGAGAATTTCCTTGGCGCTGTTGGGGTCGTTAGCGATGGGGACAACGACGGCTATAGTATTTTGATTACCTTTTTGTCTAGCTTTGGCGTTATTGTAATAGATTTTGCCCTCCGGATCATTTGCTTGGGGAGTGGCTGCTAGTTGGTAAGCTGCGATCGCATTTGCCCAATCTTCCTTTTTAAAGGCCGCTGCGCCTTTTTCTTTGTTAGGAGTGGAATTAAGCAGTATTTTCTCACCTTGGCTAAATAAATCGGGATTTTTAGCCGTATCACTCACAAAAGTTGCCTCGGTTTGCTTGTCTGGGGTTTCTTCCCCGACAACTTGGGGAGTATCGGGTTTGGGAATCAGCATTTGCAATAGACTCCAACCCCCTAAACCTGCGGTTAAAGCGGTAATTATCAAAGCGAAGGGAAGTAACCAGTTAGATTTTTGACCGACTCTAGTTGTACCCCCCGGAGACACCACCACCGTGGTTTTAACCGTGGTTGTTACGGGATCCATCGCTTCCCTAGGCAGGCCACAGATAGGACAATCAGGAGTAGTATTTTCGCAGGGTTCATGACCTCCCGCAATCGCTTGCGGATAAGTTTTACCATCTTTAGGGATACCGTCACATTGCCAAGTAGTCATAATCAGTTATCAGTTATCAGTTATCAGTTATCAGTTATCAGTTATCAGTTATCAGTTATCAGTTATCAGTTATCAGTTATCAGTGGGTAAGTTAACAGTTATCAGATGTGAGTTTTTAAGTGAACAGTATTAAATAGCAGTTTCTTGCCATCTTTTCACTGTTTACTGATTACTGTTTACTGATTACTGTTTGAGGACGTTGTCGTAAGCTTTGGAAATAGAGGCCACCGATAAGCAGTAAAAAGAGGATATAAGCAACAATTTGACTGATATAGAGGTTTTGACGATAACCAAACAGAGATTTAAGGAGGAGTCCGGGGAAAGTGCGATCGCTCAAAATTTGGGAACCGTCCCAAACTTGAAAACCGAGAAGACAGGAGGAGGGGAGAGAAGGACAGAAATTGCGATAAAAAGGGTCAATTTCACTTAAAAGACTGATTCCTGCGTCGATATGTTTCAAAACACCGATGAGTAATCCCGCAACGATTAAGAGGAGGAAAGTCCCCATAATTTGGAAAAAGAGACGGATATTAATTTTTACTCCCCCCGCAAATAGGAGAATTCCCAACAAGGTTGCGACACTTAACCCCGCTATCGCACCGAAGGTTTGTATCTGCCAATCTTTTTGGAATTGGGCCAGGATAAAGAGAACAGTTTCAAATCCCTCTCGCAAGACAGCGATAAAAACGAGCAGAAAAATCGCTTTTCCTGCCCCATTTTCCGATTTTAAACCCGCTTTTACCGCACTTTCTACCTCAGATTTCAAGGATTTGGCCTGTTGAGTCATCCAAATTAACATCCAACTCAACATCAAGACGGCAATCAGTCCAAAAGTGGCGGCCAGCAATTCCTTGAGCATTGGTACGAATGGACTAGGAGAGGCATCCACTTGCAAAAGGATTCCCCCTAGCAAAACACCGACCAAAACACTAGCCACTACTCCCGCACCAATACCACGATACACCCATGAGTTAAGTTGCGATCGACCCGATTTTTGTAAACAAGCGAGGACAATTCCCACCACTAAAGCGGCCTCGAAACCTTCCCGGAGAGTGATAATAAAAGTGGGTAAAGCGGAACTAAGATTCATAAGCTAGTGGATAAACTCTAGGTTTGATCCTAGCTTAAGCAAAATCCCGCAGCATCTTGCGAATTTCCAGATTGTGTAATTCTTCTTGTCCGATCATACCGCGAGCGAATTCTTCCAGGTAAATACTGGCATCTTCGACGGTTTCTAGGAGTGCTTTGTACAAATCAAGGGATTTTTTCTCATGATTGAGGCTCTCACTCAAGATTGCTTTGATATTGTGTTCATAGCTTTCCTCGATTGGGGCAATTTTTAAGCTAGGATGACCTTCTAAACCGGTGAGAATTTCCCCAACTTGTTGCGCGTGGGTGAGGGATTCCGTGGCCTGGGTCTGGAAAAATTGGACGATGGGGATGCGATGGGGACCTGTCACCATCAGGGAATAGTGGGTGTAACGGACAACTCCCGCTAGTTCAAATTCCATGATTTCGTTCAGTTGTTCGATGGTTTTGTCTCTGTCTAGTTCTCGCATAAGATTCTCAATAATTTTTCTCTAATTGCAATTGTAGCTAATCCAAACCGGCTAAATGAATCTAAAAACCTTGTTGACTAATATTTTTAGGCTTTTTTGCCATTAAAAAAGTGCCAGATATTGGAGCAATCGGGGGGAAATTTTCGGCACTTTTTCCCTGAAAATGCCGAAAATTCCACACACCCCACGAAAAACCCTTTCAGCAAACCCTAGGTGCTGCAAAAAGACTTTAGCTGGGGGAATAGCAACTCAAGAGGTCATTAAAGGTTTCATTTTGCCTTAAACCATCGAAAACAAAGTTATTACGCACTAATTCGCCACATATATCCGGTTCTATGTCCATGGCTTCGCGTAAACAGTCGATCGCTTTTTCTTGTTGACCGAGGGCAGCATAACAGCAGGCGGCATTGTACCACGCATAGCGATCATCTCGATCAATTTTTAACGATTCTTCATAACAGGCGATCGCTTCTGGTAAACGCTGTAATTCCTGTAGGATCACACCCTGTTGATACCAGGACCAGTAATCTTGCGGTCGGATATCGAGGGCGGTACGATAATTAAATAAAGCCTCTTGGGGATTGCCCCAATCCCGGAAAGCGTCGCCGCGACGATACCAGGCCCAATAATCCCGGGGTCGCGCCCCTAGGGCCAGATCATAGGAAGTAATAGCGCGTTCGTAGTTTTTGAGCAATCGATAGGCCTCTCCTTGCCGATAGGCGGCCCAATAGTCCCCCGGACTGTGACTTAGGGCCCGTTGAAAACAAGCGATCGCTTTTTCGTATTCCTTTAGTTCCTGTAGATAAACACAACCTTGATCATACCAAGCCCAATAGTTATCGGCCTTTACCTGTGCGGCGTTAGAGTAACTTTCAGCCGCTTCTTCATACATTCCCAAGTCTTCTAGTATCATACCCCTTTTGTACCATGCCCAATAATCATCTGGATAATATTCTAAGGCTTTTTCGTAGCTGATTAAGGCTCCAAAATAGTCCATTCTTTCTTTTAAAATATTGCCTTGGTCATACCAGTCCCGATAGGTATCCGGACGGCATTCGAGCGCTCGATAGACAGTAAGTAGATAGGTCATAGTTATTAATCTTTAACGGAGTCAGGAGTCAGTCGGCAGGAGAATTCAGAATAAGCATTTAATTAAATGCTCTATTTAACCTGAGCTAGGGATAAGCTAAAACCCTAATTTTTTCGTTCGCTGTCAACCCTATTCTTTTGTGGAATGAGTAGGAAAATAGCCTTAACCAGAACCGAGGTTATTTAGGGATTTTATGCAATTTTATGTCTATTTTTCTCGTTTTTGCACTCTCAAAAATTAATTATGCAAGAACTCTACTGATTACTGTTTACCGATCACAGCAAAAAAGCTCTGGTGTTCCCTAACTAATATAACAAAGAAACGGCGATCGATTGTGATCGCCATTCCTAGTTATACTTTTAGAACAGATTCAAATCCGTTAAAGCGCCGAGACTGCTAGAGGAGACTAACTTGGCGAATTTGCCGAGAATTCCCGTTTTATAGCGTGGGGGACGCGGTTGCCAATGGTGACGACGACGGGTTAATTCTTCCTCCGATACATTTAAACTCAAGAGACGTTGACGAGCATCAATAGTGATTTGATCCCCTTCCTCTACTAGGGCAATTGTACCACCCACCGCCGCTTCTGGAGCGACGTGACCAACTACCATGCCATAGGTTCCCCCGGAAAAACGACCATCGGTAATTAATCCCACGGAATCCCCCAAACCAGCGCCGATAATTGCCGAAGTGGGGGCCAACATTTCCCGCATACCCGGTCCACCTACTGGTCCCTCGTAACGGACAACCACCACATCCCCGGCTTGAATTTTTCCGGCTAAAATTGCCTCTAAACAGGTTTCTTCCGACTCAAACACCCGCGCGGGCCCAGTGATGACCGGAGTTTTCACGCCGCTGATTTTGGCCACAGACCCCTCCGTGGCCAGATTTCCTTTTAAAATGGCTAAATGACCCTCTTTATAGACAGGATTGCTAAAAGGACGGATAACATCTTGGCCTGAGGGCGGTTGGTCGGGAATATCGGCTAAAATCTCGGCGATAGTCTGACCGCTAATGGTGAGAGCATCCCCGTGTAGTAAACCATTAACCAGGAGAATTTTCATCACTTGGGGAATACCGCCGGCTTTATGCAGATCTACGGTAACGTAACGCCCGGAGGGTTTAAGATCGCAGATAACTGGTACACGCTGGCGGATGGTTTCAAAATCATCGATCGATAATTCTACCCCGATGGTGCGGGAAATGGCTAAAAGGTGCAGGACAGCGTTAGTGGAACCTCCCACCGCCATAATTACCGAAATAGCGTTTTCAAAGGCTTTACGGGTCAAAATTTGGCTAGGTAGAATCTGTTTTCTAACCGCCTCGACTAAAACCTTGGCCGATTCTTCGGTACTATCGGCTTTTTCCTCATCTTCGGCGGCCATGGTTGAGGAATAGGGTAAACTCATCCCCATGGCTTCAAAAATGGAAGACATGGTATTAGCAGTAAACATTCCACCACAGGAACCAGCACCGGGGCAAGCGTTGCGTTCAATCCCGATGAGGTCTTCTTCGCTGATTTTACCGGCGCTGTACTGTCCCACGGCTTCAAAGGAACTGACCACGGTTAAATCGCAATCTTTGTAGCGTCCCGGTTTAATTGTGCCACCATAGACGAAAATAGCGGGAATATTCATCCGGGCCATGGCAATCATTGCTCCCGGCATATTTTTGTCACAACCCCCGATAGCGAGGACTCCATCGAGACTTTGACCATTACAGACGGTTTCAATGGAATCGGCGATTACTTCCCTAGAAACGAGAGAATATTTCATTCCTTCTGTTCCCATGGAAATCCCGTCACTAATGGTGATAGTCCCGAAAAGTTGCGGCATTCCCCCCGCTAATCTGGTGGCTGCTTCGGCACGCATTGCTAAATCATTAATTCCCATGTTACAGGGGGTAATGGTGCTAAATCCGTTAGCAATGCCGATGATTGGTTTGCTAAAGTCCTCATCCCCAAAACCTACCGCTCTTAACATGGCCCGATTAGGACTGCGTTGGGTACCTTGGGTAACAATGCGACTTCTGTAGTTATCTGCCATAACTTTATCTTTCTCCAATGGCGGCTGACAGGTGCGATCGCGGCTCAAGTTCTCTAATCGCACCTTTATTTCTATTTTCTGACTTTTGGCCGCTCTGAGCAGGTTTTAGGACAGTCCATCTCTAAAGAAAATATAAAACTGCGGGAGTATTCAGGGGACAGGAGGTAGCAGCGGGAGTGTATCATCGATTTGAAAAAAGCTGGAAATCCTGTTTAAAAGGTATAGAAAATGGCGTTGCTAAATCAATATATGAATACTAATTGTACATCCTATCCACAAGTTAGCTTAGTCCTAGGTTTGGAACACTACCTAAAGGGCTCTTCTAGGTTCTGTGTGATAAGTTTAACTTACATAGGATTGATCAGTCTTTGTGTCCTTTGTGTCTTTGTGGTTCGTTCCACCCCCTCGCTAGGAAGAATATATCTTAGAATACATTTTACCCACCAAACCCAAGAGAGCCCCTAAAGGACAATTGATACCAAATCCGACTTATAAAACCCAGTTATGAATTAGGTATCTTGAACCCAACTATGATAGGATGAGTTTTTAATTTTTCTCCTTATTTGTTGGTATTCAAATAGAAGTGATCAAAAGATTTACAACTTAGTAAATTTACGAAGAGTAAATACACACGATAACATCCCTTTTTATCATAATTTAATCCTGTTAATTGGATGTAGTTTTAATCCTTTAAATCTTTACAAACTCTTGAAATTTCAAACATTTAACACCGTACAAACAGGGAAAATTGGCCAAAAAAAACTCTCCCCAGAAAAGGGAGAGAGGGGGGGTAAATATTTAAAAGCTTACCATTTGAGCAGATTAAACTGTTCCATATCGATCGTGTCGCGGTTACGATAGATAGTCAGGATAATCGCTAAACCCACGGCTGCTTCGGCTGCCGCTACGGTAATCACGAAAATAGTAAAAATTTGTCCTCGAATATTAGCGGGGTCAAGATAGTTGGAAAAACCCATTAAGTTAATGTTAACAGAATTGAGCATCAATTCGATCGACATTAAAACCCGGACGGCATTGCGACTGGTGACTAAACCATAAATTCCGATACAAAATAAAGCCGCCGCTAATAACAAATAATACTCTAACTGAATCTGCATAATACCTCTAACATCGTACAGTGCAAAGTTCATGAGGTAAAAAATTATGATAACCGCCGCTTATTTAGATACCTGTATCTTTGATATATTTTTTAAACACAGGAGATAAATTAAATAAGATTTCTGATTCTTGAATTTTAGTTAACAAATATCTTTTTTGTAAAGATTGTAACCCTTTAATCAAGTCATCCCCTGATAAATCTAAACTTAATTTTAATTCATTTCTTGAACAATCTTTTTCTAGGTTACTTAAGGCTTGAATAATTTGTTTTTCAATCGGCGATAATCTCTTAATTATCGTAGTTAAACTTTCCTCTATTTTTGCTGTAATAACAATATTTTCCTCTTGTAAAAACTCACCGACACAACCATGATAAACATCTTCAATTAAAACAGCAATATCTTTTAAATAAAATAAATTTCTTTCGTATAACTGAACTACTTTTAACCAGCTTTCTTCATCTTCAGAACCTAAATTATTGAGGATTGCCCGATTATTTAAACCTTGTAATTCAAGTAAATCTAATTTTTCATCTGAATAATACATTTCTGCACATCGCTCTTGACTAATTAAAATTAAACTACTTTGATGTTCAATTTCGTTAGTAATTATTGAAAAGAAATCCTGATACTTTTTATGTTTAGTTTGATATTGCCCTGCTAATTCACCCTCGCTAAATAATTCCTGTACATTGTCAAAAACAATTAAACACTTTTTCCGTTGCAATAACTTTAAAAACAGAGTCAATTTATCGTGATCACTTAAAATAAAATCCGTATTAATTTTAGTGAAAATATCAGTAATAATTGTGTCTAAACAATTGAATATTTTTAGATTTTGCCAAATAATTACTTCAAATTTTTCTAAGTTTAATTCCACAAAGTGTCTAACTAAGGTAGTTTTCCCAATTCCACTTAATCCTAATACGGAAATTAAGGGCCTTTTCTCAATTAATATTCTCTGTGTTAAGATTTCTAATTCTGAAATGCGATCGCAGAAATTACGATTTATCTTTGGAGCTAAACTTAAATCATGATATGATGTTTCTGATGGAGATTTTTCTTTATTTTCAATTGGTTTAGTGGTGTCAGGTTGAGGAGACTTTACACAATAATTAATATTTTTATTTAGTATTGTAAAAAGTTGAGAATTAACTGCTTTTTCGATATTCCAACGAAAATTAGACTTATTAAGCTCTTTTTCTTCTAATCCTAATTGCTTAGATAAAACCTTAAATATTTTATTTCTACTCACATCGCCAATATGTTTCTCATCATAACCATAACTATCCGCAATTTCTTTATAGGTTTTGCCGTTTAATAACTCTTCAATAATGTGTCGCTGAATATCGCTAAGACTTTGCCCATCTTCCTCTATCAATAAATCTTCGATAAAACGCAACAAGTGTAAACTATCCTTCATGGTGTGAAAGTGAATAAATTGTTACCTATATTATAGTTCAGTTATTGTAAAACAAGATCAAGTCATTTCTGGCCTTGTCTTAACATTTCTTTACAAAACATCAGGTGAAATCTGGTGGTGGTTGAAAAAAATCTTTGCGATGATTATAGGTAGCAATCCAAATATCAGAAATACTAAATTATGAACTTTCAACCTAGTTATCATGGACAGAACAAAGAAGTCCAAGATGTTTTAAATGAGACTAACGATCTCATAAGCGAGGCAAACATACTACTTAATCATCAGTCAAGTCCAACACAGACATCTTCAACTGATAGTGACAATCTCGTTAGATCAAATTATACATTACAAAGAGAGATTAACAGGTTAAATCATAACATTGAAATAGAAAAGATAGAGGAATTAGCAGAATTGGGTAGCCCTTATAGTTACTACGAAAGTTCTTTTGATGACTATGATGATTACGGTGACTACTAATAAAAAATAAAGAACAATTAATCAAAGAGGTTGCAACTAATCATGAAAAACATCTTCAATTTATCGAAAGTTATTCCTTTTATCTGCATATCCCCATATATCATTACATCAATTATTGTTTCAATTCCACCAGCAAATGCTCAAAGTGCCGCTATAGGTCGCCAAGTATCAAAATCCTTAGCTCGCATCTGGGCTGAAAATTTCGCCGCTGGTGCTGGAAGAGAGGCGGGGCAATATATTGTTGTAGTAGCGACAGGGGCTGTACTATCAGGACGACAAGCCCAAAGATTTGTCAACTCAGGACAAACATATGTAAGACACGGTATAGTTTACGATTATTATGGACGACCATATAGAGTTTGTCAACACTTTCAAGGAAATACTCCAGTATCTTATGTTTATTACTGTTAGCTTGTCGGTTGGGTTGCATACCGTAATCCAACTTGATGATTATTTTCTATCTTGATTCGTTGGGTTTCATGAAATTATGATTAAAAATATCATCATTTTGATTCTATTAGCTTTGGGAGGTGTATTTTACCATCTCAATAGTGTAAATCAAAGAGCTTTGGAATGTGTTGCTTATGTACATGAAGGGGTTGATCTTACTGGAAGAGGAAAAAATAACTGTACCAATCCCGAACTTATTCCTTAATTTTTAGAGCGATCGCCTTTTTGTTTGTAGCAATGGCTTTAGTTTCATGTTATTCAACCCTGCCTACATTTAAAAGCGATCGCCTTTTTGTTTGTAATCATGACTTCAATAACCCCTAAAAGCGTTACTATGAAAGGGGTGATCTCTTTTTGAGTGACAATCTCGCAGAGAAAAATTTTAAAATTATAAAACGGCAATATTAAGTTTTATGGAATTTAAACAATCTGTGTCCTTCGTTTTATCTGGATTATTGACTATCGCCAGCATAGCAAACACAACTTCAGCTATAGCTCAGGGTTCCAATTTTTTTCCTTCTTTTTTTGAATTATGTAATCGTTTACAGTCTCTTCCACCAGATCAAAAATACACTATAGAAATACTGCTACGAGAAGCAAAAACTGAAAATTGTCAAACAGCCTCAAATTATTTAACAAATCTTCAGAAGTTGTCTTTAGTTAATAATCAAATAGTAGATCTAACGCCTTTAGCTAATTTAACTAATCTTACCGAGTTGCGTTTACGTCAGAATCAAATAGTAAATGTAAATGCGTTAGCTAATTTAACTAACCTTACCCACTTAGATTTACAAACCAATCAAATAATAGACATAACCTCATTAGCTAATTTAACTAATCTTGAGGTATTGTTTTTATCAGACAATAAAATAAAAGATTTAACTCCCTTAGCTAATTTTACTAATCTTAGGACTTTGTCTTTAATGGATAATCAAATAGTAGATGTAAGTCCTTTAGCTAACTTAAATAATCTTGAGGTATTGTTTTTATCAGACAATAAAATAAAAGATTTAACTCCTATATATAAGTTAGGTCTTCATGTGGATTTGTTAGGTGGAATTATTATCAACATCAGCCCTGAAGGAGTACCTGCTATCGATGGTGGTTATTCCTGTGAGTGTGATCGTTCTTCCTGTGTGTGCGATCGCCTTCAGCCCACGACTCCAACCCAACCCATCCCAGAGCTTAAAAAAAACTCTTATTGAGAAATATCCTCAACAAAATAGGGCTAATCCACGACAACCCTACTCAAAAATTACTTTGGCAAAATTTTGCCCCTGATACCCTATCCACTCCCCTAAGACTGCTCTCTTAGGTTTGGTGGGCAAAATGTATTCGGCTCTTCGGTTTGTGTTATGCAATGGACTGGGGTTATAGGGGATGTAACCCTTATGTAGAAAGGCATTTGGCGATTTTTGTCAATTGTTTTTCATCTAAAGCGAACTCATCAATTAAGTCTCTTGCCAGATAAGGATTTAGTCAATTTATGCCCCCCTATCGAACCATACCAAGTAACGAAGAGCCATGTATTCTAAGATACAGTCCTGCTGGCGAGCGAGTGGAAGGAACCACAAAGACACAAAGGACACAAAGATTGAGCGATCATAATGTAAGTTAAACTTATCACACAGAACCTAGAAGAGCCAACTCTTGAAATTTCAAACATTTAACACCGTACAAACAGGGAAAATTAACCAAAAAAAACTCTCCCCAGAAAAGGGAGAGGGGGGGGTAAATATTTAAAAGCTTACCATTTGAGCAGATTAAACTGTTCCATATCAATCGTGTCGCGGTTACGATAGATAGTCAGGATAATCGCTAAACCCACGGCTGCCTCGGCTGCCGCTACGGTAATCACGAAAATAGTAAAAATTTGGCCTCGGATATTAGCGGGGTCAAGATAGTTGGAAAAACCCATTAAGTTAATGTTAACAGAATTGAGCATCAATTCGATCGACATTAAAACCCGGACGGCATTGCGACTGGTGACTAAACCATAAATTCCGATACAAAATAAAGCCGCCGCTAATAACAAATAATACTCTAACTGAATCTGCATGATACCTCTTTTTTGGCTCTTATTTAGGGGCGGTTAATTCTCTAGGTCGTTCGGGTAATGTTAAAGCTGTGGCCGTAGGTTCTTCAGCTTTCAGGGTGGGGATAAGGTCACGACGAGCTAAAATAATTGCTCCGACCATGGCCATTAATAATAGCACGGAAGCTAATTCAAAAGGTAGTAAGAAATCACTAAAGAAATGCTTACCGATTTCTACTAAAGTATTAGTTACTACGGCGGGAGAAGTGCTAGAAATTGACCAAGGTGTGATTAAAACCATGGTCGATAACAGTACAAATAAACCCACACAAACTAAAGCGGTAGATGCCTGACGAATCCAACGTTTAGGAATATCAGAAAAGTCCTCTTGCTTGTTAACAAGCATAATAGCAAAGAGAATTAAAACGTTAATCGCGCCCACATAAATTAGAATTTGTGCCGCCGCTACAAAATCAGCATTTAGTAAGAGATATAAACCCGAAATGCTGATAAAAACACCACCCAATAAAAAGGCGGAATAAACGATATTAGATAATAGTACCACGCCTAAAGCTGTCCCGATTACTAGGGCTGCTAAAATGCCAAAAGATACTATTTGAACGCCCTCGGCTAAATTCACAGTAGTTTCATCTCCTTTTATGTTTGAGAGTTATTAATTATTAGTTATCAGTTATCAGTTATCAGTTATTACTGTTAAATTTCCAACTCCTGACGGCTGATAGCTAACTGCTAATTAATCAGTAATTTCTTCTGGACGTTTACCGGCGCGTTGACTACCGACGGGTAAATCGTGGGGTTCGATGACACCTTTAGGCAGATAACCTAATTCCCTCAGAGGTGTTACCATCGGGTCTTGGGTGACTTTGTAGGGTAAACGGCCTAGGGCGACGTTATCATAGTTTAATTCATGACGATCATAGGTCGCTAGTTCGTATTCTTCGGTCATCGATAGGCAATTAGTCGGACAGTATTCCACACAATTACCGCAGAAAATACAGACCCCAAAATCGATACTGTAGTGTTTGAGTTCTTTCTTTTTAATTTCCTTGTTAAAAGTCCAATCCACTACTGGTAAATTAATCGGACAAACTCGCACACAAACTTCACAAGCGATACATTTATCGAACTCAAAGTGAATTCTACCCCGATAACGTTCCGAGGGAATTAACTTTTCGTAGGGATACTGGACGGTAATCGGACGACGACGCATATGATCAAAGGTAACGGATAAACCTTCGCCGATGTATTTCGCCGCTTGAATGCTACCTTTGGCGTAATCGCTGACTTGTTTGAGGATGTTAAACATGATGGTCAGAGGGGTAGTGGGTTAAAAGGGCAAAAACGGAAATTAACCGCCAAAAGCAAAGGGAAAAGCTAGTTTTAGGGCGGCGGTAAGTAGTAGGTTAACTAAAGATACCGGTAGGAGGAATTTCCAGCCTAAATCGAGTAATTGGTCAATGCGAACCCGGGGTACAGTCCAACGCAAGAGAATAGCGATGAAGATGAGAAAATAGGCTTTTAATACCGTCATCGTAATCCCTAGGGAAGCGGTGATAATTTGTAGCCAAGGATTGGTTTCACTAACTCCCAACCAGCCGGCCAAAGCATTGACGGGGATAGGAAATTCCCAACCGCCAAGATAGAGGACGGCGAAAACTAGGGCCGACAGCACGAGGTTAACGTAGGAACCCACATAAAAGAGAGCGAATTTCATCCCCGCGTATTCGGTTTGATAACCGGCGACTAATTCCTCCTCCGCTTCCGGTAAATCGAAAGGCAGACGTTCACACTCAGCTAAAGCGGCAATCCAGAAAATCAGAAACCCCACCGGTTGGCGCCAGATATTCCAGCCTAAAATGCCATAACCGGATTGTTGTTCGACAATATCAATGGTACTGAGACTATTAGACATCATCGCGATCGCTAATACCGATAAAGCCAAGGGAATTTCATAACTAATCGATTGCGCCGCGGCCCGCAGGCCTCCCAGCAAGGAATACTTATTATTCGAGGCATAACCCGCCATTAATAAACCAATGGGGGCAATACTGGACAAGGAAATCCATAAAAAGATACCTACGTTTAAGTCAGTAATCAGCAGATTTTGACCGAAGGGGACGATGAGATAGGAGACAAACACCGGCATCACCACCAAAATTGGCCCAAAGAGGAATAACCAAGGGTCAGCCTTAGCGGGGACGACATCTTCTTTAAAGACTAATTTCAGACCGTCGGCGACTGGTTGTAAAACGCCCAAGGGTCCCGCGTATTCGGGCCCGATACGCTGTTGGACGGCGGCGGAAATTTTTCTTTCTAACCAGACGCAGACTAAAACCCCCACCGTGGCGGCTATAATCATCAGGAACATGGGTAAAGGCATCCAAATCGCTTTAGCCAGTCCTCCACTTAATCCCAAGTCTGTTAGGGATTTAATGAAACTTTCTTGTAAATCTATGCCTTGATTCATATTTGGCGATCGCTGTACTGTCAATAGTTCGGCATGGTCTGAAGATTTTTAAGCAAATCTTATAGCCTAGTATACAGTTAGTCGGTCTGAGGGTTATCAGTAAAGTGACAAAGGCTTCAACTCATTAGCAGCCAAGAGAGTCAAGGAATCTTGATTCCCCCGCCGACAATAGGTATTAGTCAATAGTTAGACTCTGAATCTATCAATGTTCCTAGCTGTTTCTTCGGGACGAAAACCTCGGCTAGTTACCAATTATTCACAGGAAAAAAATCTAGTTAAGTAGCTGGTTATAATTAAATTAAAAATGGATTTTAGGTTCGATCCCCCCTGCCCCCCTTGATAAGGGGGGTGCCGATAGGCGGGGGGATCCCCCTTGATAAGGGGGGTTTCTGATAATTTTTAACGCCTACCTACTTAACTTATCGTTTAGGCAACGAAAGCAGCCCGCTTGAATCTGTCTTCCTCTTTGTGTTCTTTGTGCCTTTGTGGTTTATCCCCACAGCCAATCCGACTTTTAAAACCCAGTTATCGAGCGTTTCTCGCCAATCGCCGCTATTTATTGTGATAAGCCGCCTGTAGGTCCCGAATCGAAAACAAAGCTTGAAACTTTATTCCCTGAGATTGGTAAAATTCCGCCCCTCCTTGTTCTCTATCCACCAAAGCAATGATTAAATCTACTTGATAACCGGCATTGCGTAATCTTTCTACCGCTACCATGGCACTTTTACCCGTTGTCACCACATCTTCGAGGACAACTACCGCAGCCCCGGGGTTTAAAGTCGGCCCCTCGATATAAGCCATAGTACCGTGACCTTTTGCCTCTTTACGGACAATTAAGGCTGGAATAGGGCGATTTTCGTAGGCAGATACCACACTAACAGCACTGACAATCGGATCCGCTCCTAGGGTTAATCCTGCCACCGCTTGGGTATCTGGAGGCAGTAGAGACAGCAATAAACGCCCCACGGCTAAAGCTCCCTCCCCAGTGAGAGTAACTTGTTTACCGTTGATATAGTAGCTGCTTTTTTGTCCTGAGGACAGGGTGAAATCTCCCTCTCGATAGGCAAGACGGACAAGAGCATCGAGGAGAAATTGACGCAGGGAAGCAGTGTCAAGATTCGCTACCGAGGAATTAGCCATATTTTCAGGATTGGGAGACTGATTGACTCCAAAATTTCAGTTACAATTAAGCCAAATGTCATTATATATTGACTCGATCGCTAGTATTGATTTCTTTCTCATCCTACTTGAAGCAATTTTTTAATTAACCCTACCCCTGTGAGGAGATTTTTACCCATGCGCGCTAAGTTTTTACTTCCTCCCCTGTTTTGTTTAACCGGTTTAGTCTGGTTAAGTTCGCCTATTGCGATCGCACAAAATTCACCCGCCACCAATCCTGCACCGGTAAAAACCCAACAATTGCAACTTGTCCCCTCTCCCGATACGGCGGTGGGATTTAATAATATCCCTGGTTTGTTTAACCGCGCTGTTAATAACAATACGGGTCGTTTCTACGACTACACCAACATTTTAGGACAGTTAAACTCTCTTTTTGGTTGGCGTACTTTTATGCAAGGTTCCTATTTCGATAATCTGATTACTCGGGATGCCAAATTAACCGAAACTTTATACTATGATGTTATGCAACAGCAACAGTCTGGACCTTTAATTCGCACCCAAGATTTACCCAATCCCTTCGATACTTCCCTACAGGAAAATCCGAGTTATTTAAGTCCAGGCGGATTTTAATCCACCTGAGAAGCTAAACTCTCACCCATTTGGCAATATCAAGGGTTTTGTCATAACGATAGCTCATGCCATCATTGGCAACAATCGTTTGACCTCGACGGGCTTTGTTTTTGATCGTACTTAAGCTATAGTTGGTCAGTTTTTGCATTTCTTGATGGGTAAAATTGTCTTGATTGTTTATTTCAGAGACAATTTCTATCGTTTCATCAACGGTTTGCTCATTGTTGGTATGAGTTGCAATCGCTGCTGATGGATGATAGTCTGCCATGCTCATTAAACGCCAAGTAGAATCCTCGGAAAGTTCCAAAACCCTTTGATGGTAGTTAAACAAACTTTCTCGATGTCCGACACTGATAAAGGTCTTGCCAGTTTGTTGTAACTGTTTATATAAATGATCTTCATTTTTTAAATCTAAAGCACTGGTGGCTTCATCTAAAATCACAAAATCTGGCTGATTAACGAATAGTCGCGCAAAGGCTAGACGCTGTTGTTCTCCTAAAGATAAAATATTTTCCCAATCCACTTCCTCATCAAAATTTTTGATGCGATTAAGAACATCTTGTAGGTTAACTTCTTGTAAGATTTCTTTTAATTGGGATTCACTCATCTCCGTTGTCGTTTGAGGATAAATTAGCTGTTCGCGCAAGTTTCCTAAAATGATGTAAGGACGTTGGGGTAAAAATAATAAATCGTCGAGGGGAGGTCGCATCAAATGACCTGTACCTGTATTCCATAACCCAGAAATAGCGCGTAAAAGAGAACTTTTTCCTCGACCACTTGGACCAACAATTAATAAACCTTCCCCTGGTTCAACGGACAGGGATAAATGTTCGACAATCACTTTAGCAGCATCGGGAGTTTGTAAGGTGACATCCTCAAAAGTTAGATTGTTATTTTCAATGACTTTAATGGTATTAACTGGGTTGGTTTGTTTGCTTACATCCTCTAAAGCTTGGGAAAAATTTTCTAACCGTTCAATATAATTAATAAACGCACCAGAGCGTCCAAATTCATCGACTAACACAGATAAAGCTGTGGAAAAAAAATAGCAACAATAGCTAGCTTGATTAACTTGTCCAAACTCAATTTCACCACTAATATATAATGGGGAAACAATTAAAAAGGGGAAGATTTGAACCATGGATTCATAGCCGCGGTTAAAAAATTCTTGGTTTCTTTCCCAATTAATCCTTTCAATGATAATTTTAATCAACTGATTGAACTTCCTTTGAATAATATTTAACTCTTTTTCTTCCCCTCTAAAAAATGCAATTGATTCGGCGTGAGTCCGAACATGAGTAATGGCGTATTTATAGTTTCCTTCGGTTTCTAATTGTTGTTTACTGACTTTATTTAATTGTTGAGTAATATAGGTAGCAAGAATATTTCCAATAATCGTATAAACCAGAAGCACTATAGAAATGGTTTTAGAAATTGACCAAAGGATGACAATAAAAACCAGCATCTCCATGAGTTTTTCGACGCAGGTTGTTAAAAAGTCCATCGTTGTTCTGGTGATGGGTTGAATTTCTTGGGATAAACGTTGATCTGGATTTTCAATATCTCTTTGAAAATTGATTTGATAATAAGCACGATTTTTAAAATATTTTTGCAAGATACTACTATTGATCCATTGATACCAATCCAGCGCAATTAGTTTTTTAAGAAACTTGGACAATCCTCCGAAAAACGTCATGCTGCCTAGGGTAATCCCATAAATAATGACAAGATGAGTTAATTTTTCTACATCCCTAGCTTCTGTGAAGGTAATTAAGTCTCTAAAAACAAAACTATTAAACGCATTAAGACCTACTAATCCCACTAATAATAAAAACAATAAAACGAGCATTCCCCAGGAACGAATAATCTGCGAAAAAGCTCTATCCTGGTGTTCTTTCGGATACCAATAAGCTTGAATAAATCTTAAAAATTCTTGAAGAGATTGATTGAAAGTTTGGACATCTTCTTTGAGATTTATACTATCTGAGGTTTTTTCTGAAACATTCATAGGATTCTCCTTGATCTAAAATGGTGACATTATAACTTTGAATGTCTATCTCTTGAGTTAGACATTAATTCAGCATACCATAAAAATCTGCACTGTTATCAGAAGTTATATTATTACTATTTTCTGGATTTTCTACAGATCAGGAATGAATATTAACCGAATTGAATCAGATTCATAATCGTTTGATAATTTTGGCAGGATTACCTGCAACGATTGTAAAAGGTTCTACATCTTTTGTTACAACAGAACCTGCTCCAATAATTGCCCCTTTCCCAATCGTAACCCCTTTAAGAATCGCAACATTAAATCCAATCCAAACATGATCTTCTATCACCACGGGTGCAGATTGTATATCAACATCCTCAGCATCCTTAATCAGATTATTCAAAATGAGTACTTCCATAAATTCTTTCTGTCTTAAAACATAATTTAATGAATGAGCATCGGTATCATAAATACTGACATCATCGGAAATTATAACTTCGTTTCCAATTTTGATAGAAGTAGCTGATCTAATTCGAGTTCCTTCACCAATATAACAATTTCTCCCTATTTCTATTTTTCCACCATAAGGAAATATAGCTAATTCTCCGATAATTACTGTATTCTCTCCAATTTGAATTAGAGTTTTATCCTCCCTATAGTTTATACACTTTCCGATAAATTTGACGGAACTGTGAAATGTAGCATTGTCGGAAAGTTTTTTATGTTTTTCGATCCGTTCTTGTTCTTCTAAAAATTTTGAAATTAATAAATATAATTTATGTTTTAAGTTAAACATAAGATTGAACTCGTGGAATTCATGATCTGGATTTTTGAATTTAGAGGTGTGATAAAATCGACATTTATTGTGTTAAAAACCCACTTTTAGTAAAATATTCAAAATATTTTTTTAACAATTTGTGATCAATCGGGGGAAAATTAAAGGCCGTACCCTTTAACCCCATTACCGTATTTTGAGCATCAAACTGGGGGGGATAACCTGCGGATAAATTTTCATCTGAAAAATTATCTAACACCGCAGATAAAGCATTATCTGTATTAATTTTACATTGTTCTGTTAAATGCAATCGCCATTTTTCAAAAGAAACAAACTGCAACGGATAACCCATTTCCCGAACACAATCAAATAAGTCACGATTTAAGGTTGGGTGAGAATTCAACAAATGAAATGCTTTCCCTAAAGAGCTTTCTTGACTGGCTAAATGTACAATTGCACCACTGACATAATCCACAGGAGTGAGGTCTTCTGTACTATCGCCAAAATCAGGAATCATTCCTAATTGAATACAGCCTTTAATCATACGACAAAACAAATCTTCTCTATTACAAATTCCAGTTTTACTATGTCCAATAATTCGAGATGCTCTAAAAATTGTCATCGGAAGTCCCCGCTTTCGAGCTTCCATGATTAATTTTTCAGCGACCCATTTACTTTGAGTATAACCGGCATTGAGTCCATGATTCATACCCAAGGGATCAGATTCTTGAATTAAGTTTCCTTGAGCATAACTGGGGGAAAAAACAGAAATCGTCGAGACAAAATGAACAGGTTTAGTTTTAATTAAGCACGCTAATCTCAAGATTTCTTCTGTTCCTAAAACATTAGTGGGTTTCAGTATTGAATAGGGATAAATAGCATTCACCCAAGCTCCATTATGATAAATCACATCAATTTGATTGGCTAATTCCAGAAAATCAGGTTCACACATTCCTAAACGCTTTTGGGATAAATCACCAATAACAGGAATAATACGAGAGCTTTTCTGTTCATCCCATAATTGAAAGGTTTTTAATTTCTGGTAAATTTTGGCTTGAGCTTGTTCTAAACTTTTGTCTCGGATTAAACAATGAATATTAGCTTCGGTTTTGTCCAACAATTCAGCTAATAAATGAATTCCGAGAAAACCCGTAGCTCCTGTTAGCAAAATATCAGCAGGTTTTTCAGGAAAGGGAGCCACAAGATTCGGCGGTTGAATGGAGGTATCTAAGGTAATTTCGACTTGCCAATCTGGGATTTGCTCACTCTCAATTTTATCAGATAAATTCAAGTCTAAATTCGAGGATAATCCTGCTACCGTCGGTTCTGAAAAAAGATAGTTTAAAGGAATATTAATAGCTAATTGTTCTCGCAGTCGAGAAATCACTTGGGCAGCTTTTAAAGAATGGCCACCTAAGTCAAAGAAATTATCGAAAATACTAATTTGCTTTAACCCTAAAACATCTTGCCAAATCTCAGCAACAATTTTTTCTGTAGCTGTTCGGGGTGTAATCATCGTTTTTTGATCCCGAATTTCGGTGGGTGCGGGTAAAGCGTTACGATCAATTTTCCCACTGCTCATTAAGGGCAATTCTTGAAGCTGTACAAAGAAAGCTGGAATCATATAATCTGGTAATTTCTGTTTGAGAAAACTTCGCAATTTTGCAGGATCAATGGATGAGGATTTTGGCACAATATAAGCAACTAATTGTTTATTATTTGTTTGATCTTCTCTAACAATTACCGCCGTCCCTCGGACATCTGGGTATTCAGTTAATACGGCTTCAATTTCGCCAATTTCAATACGAAACCCTCGAATTTTGACTTGATTATCAATGCGTCCTAAAAACTTTATATTTCCATCGGGTAAATAACGAGCTAAATCTCCAGTTTTATAGAAACGTTGATATTCTGATGAATTAAAAGCATGAGTAATAAATTTTTCACGGGTTAAATCATCGCGATTGAGATAACCTTTGGCCAAACCTAAACCTCCAATTAACAGTTCTCCTGGTATTCCAATGGGGACTTGTTGACAATAGCGATCACAAATATAAACCTGTGTATTTGTAATCGGTTTACCAATAGCAACAGAATGAATTTGAGCAATTTTATGACTCAAATTGGGATTAAAAACCGTGGTAGTTATCGTCGCTTCTGTCGGACCATAAGCATTCAGCCAAGTGATATCTTCTCGTTGACTATTTGATAGTATTTTTTGCCATAATATTAATCGCTCTGGTAATACTTCTTCACTTCCTGTAATCACTAAGCGTAGGGTTTCAGGTAAAGTTATTAAAGTTTGAGATAAATCTAATACCCATTCATGCCAATAAGTAGCCGGAAGATTAATTACCGTTAAATGATTGTGCTGAATAAATTGAGTAAAATCAGCTAAAGAAGGGAACATTAATGCAGGACGCATGACTAAAGTTGCACCCGTTAAAAAGGTTGGATAAATTTCTTCAGCAGCTACATCAAAGGTAAAAGAAGCAAATTGTAAAATTCGATCACGACTTGTTAAATCATAGGCTTTAATAATTCCTAAGCTATGATTAACTAAACTTTGATGTTCAATCATAACCCCTTTAGGAGTGCCTGTTGAACCAGAAGTATAAATAATATAAGCTAAATTATTTGGCTGAATAGGGTTAACTAAATTGTTTTGGCTTTGACTAATAATTAAGTTTTCTTCAGTATCTAGACAAACCACTTCCGCTTGATGATCATGGAATAAATTAATCAGGGTATTTTGAGTGATTAATAGCAAGACTTGAGCATCATTTAAGATATAGTTTAAACGCTCTTGGGGATAATTGGGAGCTAGAACAAGATAAGCAGCACCGGTTTTAAGAATTGCCAAAAAACTGATAATAATAGATACAGATTGTTCTAAACAAATACCCACTAATGATTCAACTTTAACCCCATTAGATTGGAGATAATGAGCTAATTGATTGGCACGATAATTTAAGTCTTGATAGGTGATTTTTTCCCTGCCCCATTCTATTGCGATCCCATTTGGATTTTTTAAAACTTGATGTTCAAATAATTCATGAATACAAACCTTTGGATTTTCAGCAATATTAGTCTGATTCCATTGAGCTAATAACTTTTGTTCTGATAAAGGTAAAATAGGTAATAATTCAATCGATTGTTCAGGATTAACGGCAATTCCTTCTAATAAAGTTTTAAAGTGGGTAATCATGCGCTCAATTGTGTCTTGATTAAACAACGCGCAATTATAATCAAACGATCCAACTAAACCCTCAGTGGTTTCTTGCATGGCTAGGGTTAAATCAAATTGAGCAATTAAAGCATTCATCATAACGGGAGTTAATTTTAAATCCGCCATCGAAAAATGATTAATGTGCAGCATATCTTCCCAAGAAAACATCACTTGGAATAAAGGACTATAACTTATATTTCGTTCAGGATTTACCGCTTCTACCACCTTTTCTAAGGGTAAATCTTGATATTCATAAGCTTTTAAAACCACTTGTTTAACTTGATTTAATAAAGCTTGAAATGAGAGATTTTCTTTAAACTGAGTGCGAATGGGTAAGGTATTAACAAAGCAACCAATTAAGGGTTCAATTTCAGTAAACTGTCGGTTTCCACTGGGAATTCCAATCACGATATCTTCTTGACGGCTATAACGATATAATAAAATATTAAAAGCCGTTAACAGCGTCATATTCAAAGTAGCGGTTGATGTTTGGCTAATATTTTTCAGGTGTTGGCTTAATTCTGGACTTAGTTTAAATGTACAATTATTGCCTTTAAACGTTTGTATGGGAGGACGAGGATGATCAGTGGGAATTTCTAATAAGGGTGGAATTCCGGTTAATTGTTGTTGCCAATAATTAACTTCCTGGGTAAGTTTATCTCCTTGTAACTGTTGTCTTTGCCAAACGGCAAAATCACCATATTGAATAGGTAAATCGGGTAAAGGATTAGATTGTTTTTGTAAAAAAGCTTCATATAAACGAGAAAGTTCTTGAAGTAAAACCTTCATTGACCAGCCATCAAAAATAGAATGGTGTAAACTCAAAAATAAAAGATAAGAATCAGCTTTTAATTTAACCAAAAAAGTCCGCATTAAGGGAGCTTGGGTTAAGTCAAAGGGAGTATAAATTTCTTGTTCGGTTAATCGCTCTAATTCTTGGGTTTGTTCCGCAGAAGATAAAGACTGTAAATCCACTAAAGGCAAATTTAACTGAATTTTCGGTTTAATAATTTGTCGGGGAATTTCGTCAACTTCTTGAAAACAAGTTCGCAACAATTCATGACGTTGCATAATAGTTTCTAAAGCTTTTCTAAAGATATCAATATCCAAATTGCCGTCAATTTGAAAGCGAAACGGCATATTATAAGTATAGCCTTGAGCTTCTAATTGGTACAAAAACCAAAGTCGTTCTTGAGAAAAAGAAAGCGGTACAAGTTGAGATGGATTCCTAGGAGGTATTGTATTCGTTTTTACACCGATTCCTTTTTTTTGTAGTAACAGCTTGAGTAATTTCTGTTTGTCTTGAGAGTTATGGTTCATTTTTGACATGGGTTAATAGTATTTATTTAATTTAGTGATTTTAGGTTGGTTTAATGGATACAAATCAACCTAAAAATTGTTTAATTATTGATGCTAAATAGCAGTATAACCTCCATCTACCATTAAAATTGCTCCAGTGACATAAGAGGAAGCTGCGGACGCTAAAAACACGACAGGGCCAATTAACTCTTCTAAATCTCCGGTTCGTTTCATGGGAATTCTAGTATATAATTCGTCCATTTCATCGGAAGTTGAACGTAAACCTTCTGTTCCTTCCATCATATTATTCATATACCCCGGTGCAAAAGCATTGACTCGAATTTTGTGACTAGCTAATTCGACCGCTAGGGATTTTACTAATTGATTGACACCACCTTTTGCGGCGCTATATGCTCCTGAAGATTTGGGAACAGCAACGAAAGCACAGATAGAAGAATTCATAATAATTGATCCCTTTGTTCCTTGTTTGATCATTTGTTTGGTTGCTAGTTGAGCGCAATTAAAATAACCTTTTAAGTCAACATTAATAACCTGATCCCATTCAAATTCCTCTAATTCATCAGTGTTTTTGAGAATTTCAACCCCTGCATTACAGACCATAATATCGAGTTGACCATAATTAGCAACCGCCTGGTTAATTAAATTCTGACAAGCTTGACGTTGACGAACATCGGTCTGGATTGCGATGGCCTCGCCTCCTGCTTCTTGAATCAGTTGAACCGTTTGTTCAGCACCAACTTGATTAATATCACCAATTACTACCTTAGCTCCAGCTTGTGCTAATCCTTGCGCTAATACCCGACCAATTCCTCGGGCAGCACCCGTGATAATTGCCACTCTACCTGTTAAATCAAAGAGATGATTTGTCATTTTTTTCCTTCAGTTTAAATCAATGTCCATTATAGAAAGTTTAAGTCATTTAGGTTCAGCTTTGAGATAGTAAAGCTTGAACTTCTTCTGGTGAAAGTTTAGAAATTTCTTGAACTGTTACGGCAATTTCATTTAGTAACCCTTCATTCCCCACTAATTCAATCATGACTTGAGTTAATTGGCCGATGGTTGAGTGATTAAAAAGTTGACGCACAGAAATTTCAATTTCTAAGGTTTGACGGATTTTACTAATCAGTTGAATCGCTTTTAAAGAATGCCCACCTAACAGAAAGAAATCGTCTTCAATCCCAACTCGTTCGACTTCTAAAATTTCTGCCCAAATTCCTGCTAAAACTTCTTCAATTGCAGTTCGAGGAGCGACATAATTTTGAGTTAACGATAAGGGGTTTTTATCGGGTATTGGTAAGACTTTTCGATCAACTTTACCGTTAGGACTGAGTTGAAAAGATTCCATCACCACAAAAGCAGAGGGAATCATATAATCGGGTAGCCAGTTTTCAAGGAAATGACGTAATTCAACTTGGTTTACGGTTTCACCTGGACGGGGAATAAAATAAGCGGCTAAATATTTTTCTCTGGCGGTTTCTCCCTGAACTGTAGCAATGGCTTGGGCAATTTGAGGATGTTGATTTAAAATAGTTTCTACTTCCCCTAATTCAATTCTATAACCTCTAACTTTCACCACATCATCAATTCTTCCTAAATATTCAATGTCTCCATTGGGTAAATAACGAGCTAAATCTCCAGTTTTATACAACAATGAATTATCGCTAAAGGGATTAGCAATAAATTTTTCTTGGGTTAATTGGGGATTGTTGAAATAACCCCGCGCTAAACCGCCACCCGCAACATATAGCTCCCCAGTCACTCCGATAGGTACGGGTTGAAGATGGGAATTTAAAATATAAACTTGCACATTAATTGCAGGTTTACCAATGGGAATATACTTCGGCCAAAGGTCAGGATTAGGGTCAAAGGTATAACTGGTAACGATATCCGCTTCTGTGGGTCCATAATAATTGTAAAGGGTACAATGTTCGAGTTTTTTGAATACAGAAATCATCGTTGGAGTAATTTGTAATTGCTCTCCAGCTGAAATAATTTCACGCAAGTTAGCAAATAAGTAGGTTTCCTCACTATAGGTTTCAATTAATTGTTGTAACAAAGTAACGGGCAAAATCGCTTTATGAATGGGGTTATTTGCCAACAATTGACTTAATTTAGCAAGGTCTAAGCGAGAATCTTCTGGAATAATAAATAAGCTTCCCCCTAAACACAACGCGGCAAAGATTTCGTGATAGCTGACATCGAAATTAAAGGGAGCAAATTGTAAGAAATTCCTTTCGGATGACATTTTTACTTGATGATGCTCAATAATATTCGTTAAGGATTGATGCAGGATCATAATCCCTTTAGGTACACCCGTAGAGCCTGAACTGTAAATAATATAGGCCAAATCCTTTAAACTCACGGGGTTGTCAAGATTAGTCTTGGGTCCTAAGGCAATTTCTGACCCTTGTTTATCCAATAAAATCCGTTGAGAAATGGTTTCACTGTTTAAGAGTAACTGACAATCTTTTTGGGTTAAGAGGGTTTTCAGTTGGGTATCTTGCAGGATGTAAGAAAGTCTTTCTTGAGGATAGGTTGGATATAGGGGAACACAAACGCCGCCTACTTTTAACACCGCTAAAACGGCAATTACCATATTAACAGACCTTTCTAAACACATCCCCACTAAAGATTGAGAACTCACCCCAATTTTTTGTAAATAATGAGCCAATTGATTAGCAGATTCATTCAGTTCTTGGTAGGTTAATTGTTGCTCTTGAAAAACAACGGCAATGGCTGAAGGATTTTTGAGAGTTTGTTGCTCAAATAATTGATGAACGCAGTGTTTTAGAGGCTTTTGGGGTGCAGTTTGATTCCATTCAATTAATAATAATTGACCTTCAGCTTCCGTTAATAAAGTTAAGTCTTGAATCCGACTATGGGGATTAATGGCGATTCCTTCTAATAAGGTTTTAAAATGACCTAACATCGGTTCAATGGTGTCATTTTCAAATCGTTCTTGAGGATAAATAATTTTAATACTTAAGGCTTCTCCAGGGGTGACAATAACCGTTAAGGGGTAATCAGCATTGCCATAATCTTGCATTTCACCGACTTGTAAACCGCCTAAATTCTCACTATCATTTTCGCTAAAGGGTAAATTTTCAAAGACAACAAAACTTTCAAAAACTGAATGAGGGGAGGGAATTTCACTCCATTTTTGAATATCAATTAGAGAACTATAACTATATTGCTCTCGTTCTAAATGCTCTTGTTGTAATTGTTGAAACCAAGTTAATAATTCAAGTTGAGACTCAATTTGGATGCGAACGGGTAAGGTATTTAAAAACATCCCCACCATCGATTCAATCCCAGTAAAATTGGGCGGTCGTCCCGAAACGGTTGCCCCAAATACAATATCAGATTCACTACTATAATGATGCAATAATAAAGCCCAAGCTCCTTGAATTAGGGTAGAAAGAGTAAGGCGATATTCTTGGGCGAGTAATTTCAGACGACTGGTAATTTCTGGAGAAAGTTTTGATTTTTGATCAAGATAATTTTTACTTTGAGTAACAAGAGGATTTAACGGTTTATCAATGACTAATGGAGTTGGAGAGGTAAAACCTTGAAGATTTTGTTGCCAAAAGCGTTCGGACTGAGTTTGCTCTTGCTGTTGTACCCAATTAATATAGTCTTGGTAAGGGCGAGGTGTCGGTAAATTGACGGGTCGATAGTTGATGAGTCCAGCGTAAAACTCGAAAACTTCTTTCAACAGAATTGCTGTTGACCAACCATCTAATAAAATATGATGTCCAGTATGGATAAATTCATATTTTTGATCTTCGACTTGAATTAAATGACATCGAATTAAGGGGACTTTATCTAATTCAAAATATTGCTCTTTATCAGAGGTTAACAATTCCTGAAATTTAGTTTCTTGTTCGGCGGGAGAATGCGATCGCCAATCTTGATTAAACCAAGGCAAAGTGACATTTTTTCTAACCACTTGCAGAGGCTGTTTGGTTTTTTTCCAAGCAAAACAAGTCCGTAAAACACTATGTCTATCTACTACTTTTTGCCAAGCTTGTTGGAACGCATTAATATCTAAATTGCCTTGCAAGGTGATTTGAATTTGTGATAAATACGTCTTTAATTCTGGATTATATAAAGAATGAAATAGCATCCCCTGCTGCATGGGAGAAAGGGGATAAATGGATTCAATATCTTTTTTACTAACCTTAGATTGTTGAGGTGTTACCATTATTTTTACCAATAGATTAAATAAAAATGTGCGTGAGTTTCTTGAATCAAATTTAGAACGAATTACCTTTAAGGCTCTTCTAGGTTCTGTGTGATAAGTTTAACTTACAATATGATCGATCAATCTTTGTGTCCTCTGTGTCTCTGTGGTTCCTTCCACCCCCTCGCTAGTAGGATTAATTTTATCCCAAATTTTGGCAACAATTTCTGGGTTTAAATTATGAACATGATACACCGCTTTTCCTGCAGAAGTTTTTTTAATAGCAAGATAAGGATTAGCAGAACCAACTTTACCCATTTGATAAACTAGGATCAACGAAGGTTGTTGAAGCTCCTGTTTAAATTTGCGTTGCAGCCTCCAAATGTTAACATTATTAATAATACCGAAAAAATGGGAAAGTTACGAGTATCTTTAGTCGGATAATAGGGAACAAATTTGTCTAACATTTTAGATTTAGATTGGCTATTCATGACCCTTGTGGTTGTTGATTTTTACTTGATGGATAAGTTTAAAATGCTGACGAGGATAAACCCCCATCGAGGGGAATAGTAATTCCCGTTATATAACTCGCACATTCTGAAGCTAAAAATACAACGAGATTAGCAAATTCTTCAGTCGTACCAATTCGATTCATGGGAATTGTTTTAAGAATTCTTTCTCGGATTAAATCTGGGGTCGTTCCCTCCTTTTTGGCATAAATTTCTAAATATTCTCGATGTCTAGGGGTGTCAATAACGCCGGGGTTAACACTATTAATTAAAACATTATAGGGGGCGGTTTGTCTAGCTACTGATTTGGTAAAATTCATTAAAGCTGCATTGACAACACCAGATTTAACTAAACGAGGGGATGGCTCTTTTCCCGATGTGCCAATGATATTAACAATTCTTCCCCAATGTTGTTTTTTCATAATTGGTAATACTAAATTGGTTAAGCGAATATAACCCATTAATTTTCCTTGAAAAACGTTTAACCAATCTTCATCGGAAAGGTTTTCAATTAAATTTTCAGCAAAGTTAGCTCCTTCAGAATTATTGACTAAAATGTCAATTTTGCCGTATTGATTTAAAGAGTCCTGTATTAATTGTTCAGAATCTTGAGCTTGATGGACATCAGCCACTAAACGCAGAATTTGTTGGGCAGGATAAGCTTGAGCCAGAGATTGATAAGCTTGTTCTAAGCGTTGGGAATTGCGACCACAAATAATTAAGTGACAGCCTTCTTCTGCTAATTTTTCAGCAATGGTAAACCCAATTCCCGTACTACTTCCCGTAATCAAAGCCACTTTATCTTTTAATCCTAAATCCATAAACTTTGTCCTAGCATTTTGAGGTTAAACTAAAAATTTTAAAACGAACTAAATTAAAATTTTAATCAAATTAATATCTTGTTTCGATGAATTATATCCCTTTTTTAAAACTTTTGAAGGAGCATAATAAATTTGACCATATTCTAAAAACTGTCCTTCATTTTCTATGGAGATTTCTAATTTTCCATTCAAAATAAATCCGATTTCTTCTTGCTCACCTTGATGTGGGGGAATGGAATAACCAGAAGGGATTTTCATCATGACAATTTCAAACCAAGAACCTTTAACAGATTGACAAGGTAAATGAGTGATTTTATCTTGGTTGTTGGATAGTGTTAATAAAACATCTTCTGACGGTAAAGCAGAGGTAATCCGTTTAAGATCAAATCCAATCATCGGTTCTGATAAAGGATTAAAAGCACCATGAGGAATATTGCCATCAGCTATATAAACATCTTGCAAAGGTCTTAAGGGTTTAATCAAATCTTTAATATACAGTTCTAGTTCTGCTGAGAATACCATGCCAATTTGACTTTCAGGATGTTGGTGGGATTCAAGTTTAGCATTAGGAGCTATAACGTATAATTGAAAAATGGTATCTTGGCATTGAAAAACCTCTAATTCTACATGAGGATTGAGTTTAAGAGGATCGGGAATTGGGAAAAATTCAGACATGATTTTAGGGTACAGGTTCAAAATGAAATTGAGAGGTTAAACTTCAATTATTTTTATGTGATGAAGGCAACTATTTTGAGCGGATAGGAAGCTTTTTTAGGTATGCACAGGTAAATAAATACCTTGAATCATGGTGTTTTTCTTTTTGTGAAATAAAGACCAACTCATCTCAATTTTACCATATTGTGAAATAAATTCTAAATCATGTTCTCGGAGGGCATTTTCATTGGTAATGGCTAAATCTGCCAACCCCTGTTTAACTTGAATAGCGGCAACACTGGTAGAATTCACAAATTTGATTTTAATCTTGTTTTGATTCAGGTCGCTAGGTAATAAATAGGGAAGTAAAGGAAGAGGAGCGGGATGAGTAACCAGGGTACAATTTTCTACGACAATTTCTTCATTTTTTCGCTTGGCTAATCCGTAAACGGGTGTGGGATAGGTGAAGATAAAACCTAGTTTAAAACTCGGTTCCATGTAGAAATCATTAATTCTTTCATAGGCATGGGGTACTAACGCCAAATCTATCTGATTGTCGAGTAAAGATTCTTTTAAATCTGTAAAGCTATCAAATAAATGACCATTAACCGAAATCTGTTGTAATTTCCATTGAGAAATTAGATAATTTAAGGTTTGTTCGCTGCTGGTTTCTTTGGGACCCAAAGTGCCAACGCTTAAAGTTTTGACATCAAGCTGGGGATAATACAATTCCATTGAAAACTTTAACATGGTTTTAAGGCTCCTGAATGTTTAAGGGCGGATAAATTAGGATTTCCGGTACAAAATAAAACAATTTCAAGTTCAGCAATTAAAAATTTTACTAACTCATCAACGGCGGCTTCTGATTCAATCGCTCCTACCAGAAACGGTCGAGCTAACCCTCCTAAATCGGCTCCTAGAGCGATAGATTTGGCAATATCTAAGCCATTTTTTAAGCCACCAGAAGCAATTAAAGGAATGGTTGAATTCATAGACCGAATGGCAGTAATACATTCAGCCGTAGGCAAACCCCAATCGGCAAAAACTTGTCCGAGATGCCTTTGTCTGTTGTCTTTGGCTCTTTGGCTTTCGACTTTGGCCCAGGACGTGCCTCCGGCCCCCGCCACATCAATCGCGGCGACTCCGGCTTCAATTAATTGTTTGGCCATCACCGCAGAGACGCCATTTCCGACTTCTTTGGCGATGACGGGAACGGGCAATTGAGCGCAAATTTGCTGAATTTTAGCGAGTAACCCTTTAAAATTAGAATCGCCTCGCGATTGCACCCATTCTTGTAAAGGATTGAGATGCAGAATTAAGGCATCAGCTTCTAATAATTCCACCAATTTTAAACAGTCTTCTAAACCGCAGCCGTAATTTAACTGTACAGCCCCTAAATTCGCTAACAGGAGAATATCTGGCGCCAGAGAACGGACTGCAAAGGTCGGCGCTAATTCCGGTTGTTCGAGTGCAATGCGTTGAGAACCCACCCCCATCGCTAAACCATAACGTTGAGCGACCGTTGCCAATCGAGTATTGACTAAATGAGCTAATTCTGTTCCTCCGGTCATGGAAGAGATGAGAATTGGAGCTTTTAAAGATTTCCCCAAAAAGGTTGTCCCCAGTTCAATATCGCTACGGTCAAGTTCAGGAAGACAACAATGGGTAAAACGATATTTTTCTAAACCGCTTGTAAGTTGTTGAAATTCTACATCTTCTTCGATACAAACTCGCAGATGTTCGCTTTTACGATTTTCAATTTCACTGGGAAGATTAGGTGATGGCATAGTTGTTATCAAGCAGGAGGGTTAAACATTAAATTGAGTTTAAAAATCGAGTTCTGAAAGCAGTTCATCTAGTTCTACCTGATTAAGATCCGCATCGGGAAAATCCGATGGAGTATAGCCTCCTTCTGCTGATAAACAATGGTTAATCAGGCTTTCTAAAGAATCTCGATAAGCAGCAGCTAAATTTTTGATCGTTGTTTGATGATGAAAATTCTCACTATATTGCCATTCTATATCAAGTTGCCCATCAACCACAATTCCATGAATCGCAATTAAATGGGAACGTTGTCCCAAAGGACTATGAATGGAACCACTGGACTCTTGAGATAATTTCCAGCCTATCTCGCCGATTTGATGGCTGGTAAATTGACCTAAATAATTAAAGCTGACTTGAGCTTTTGGATAGTTTTTTAACGGGGATTGAATTGTTAAATCTGAGTTGAGATAATATCCAATTCCATAATCAAATCCTCGATTCGGAATTTGTCGTAATTGCTCTTTAATGGACTTGAGACACTCCCCCGGATGGTGAAGATTTTCTAAGGTCAAAAAGACGGGGAAAATACTGGTAAACCAACCCACAGTTCGAGATAAATTCACGGATTCAATTACATTCTCTCTTCCATGACCTTCCATGTCAAGCAAAAGCTTATAATTTCCTGTCCAACGGCCAAAAGCTTGGACTAAAGCGGTCAATAGAATATCATTAATTTGGGTGTTATAAGCTTGCGGAACCTCCTGTAAGAGTAAGCGGGTTTGTTCTTCGGTTAAGGTGAAAGAGACCGTTTTTGCATGGGCAACAATGTTGGACTGAGCTTCACCTTGACAGTCCAAAGGAAGAGGAGAAATTGAGGGAAAATCACGGTTTAGCCAATACTTGAATTGAGCGTGAAATTCTGGGGTTTTAGCATAGTTTTGCAGTTCCTCAGCCCAAGTTTTAAAAGAACTGGTTTTAGGAGGAAGTTGCAGAGGCTTTTGGGTTTCTAATTGGTGGTAAATCGTAACGAAATCTTCGAGGATAATCCGCCAAGAAATTCCATCTACTGCTAAATGATGAATGATAATTAACATTTTTCCCCTCTCACCCAAAGCGAAGAAACCCACCGCTATTAAGGGGCCTTCCTCTAAATTCAGTACCCGTTGTTGAACCTCAGAAATTTCTGCCATCTTGGTCAATTGTTCATGGTAAGATAGATGGGATAAATCCACCTTTTCAAAAGCAAAATTATTGCAATCATCGCTGTGATTTTGTTGCCATTGTTCTCCTTTTTGAACAAACCTTAACCGCAGCGCGTCATGGTGATAGAGTATTTTAGAAATAGTTTGTTTTAATAAATCTGGTTGTAGATTATTGGGAACTTCTAACAAGATAGATTGATTAAAGTGATGACGTTCGGGCCAGTTTTGTTCAAAAAACCATTTTTGAATCGGTGTTAATGGGACTTCACCTGTAACTAATCCCTGGTCAATTTCAGTGATAGCAGTTGTCTGAGCTACGGTGGCTAATTGAGCGATAGTTTGATGACTAAATAATTGTTTAGGAGTAATTTGTAATCCCGCTTGATTAGCTTTAGCGACAATTTGAATGGCGATAATTGAATCGCCTCCTAATTCAAAGAAATTCTCATTAATACTAATTTGATTTTGCCCTAAAACTTCCTGCCAAATTTGGGCTAAAATTGTTTCTTTCTCGTTACTAGGAAGAAGATAATTTTCTAATTCATCAACATCAATTTCTGGTCTAGGTAAAACACTGCGATCAATTTTTCCATTCTGATTAAGAGTAAAAGCATCTAAGAAAATCAAGAAAGCAGGAATCATATAATTGGGAAGCTTTTCTTGGAGAAAAATTCGTAATTCTGGCTGAGTGAGTTGTTTATCTTTCGGAACAACATAAGCATACAAACGCTTGATTCCAAGTAGATCTTCTCTGGCGATAACAATTCCATCTTTGACATGAGGATGCTGAAATAAAACGGCTTCTATCTCGCCTAATTCAATTCTAAAACCTCTGATTTTTACCTGATGATCAATCCGTCCAATAAATTCAATATTCCCATCGGCTAAATAGCGTACTATATCACCTGTTTTATACAGACGTGCTGACGAATCTTGACTAAAAGGATTGGGAATAAATTTTTGTTCAGTTAAGTCAGGACGATTGAGATAACAACGGGCTAAACCATCACCACCAATATGCAATTCGCCTTTAACACCAATAGGAACAGGTTGCAAATAGGGATCAAGAATATAAATTTCTGTATTAGCTAAAGGACGACCAATTGGAATAGTTGTAGCTTCTGAAGGAATATTTTTAATTAAATACCAAGAGGTAAAAGTTGTGCTTTCTGTTGGCCCATAAACATGAAGTAAATTTTGAGCGGTTCCTTTATTAAGGGATTCTTTGACCCATTGAGGATCAACTGCTTCGCCACCAAAAAGTAAATATCTTAAGCTTTGAAAAGCATGGGGAATAGTCTGAACTAACTGATTAAATAACGCTGTCGTTAAGAATAAAATAGTAATTTGATATTTTTGGAGAAAATGAACAAATTTTTCAGGAGAAAGAACTATATCTTTATCTACTCCTATTAACTGTGCGCCATGTATCAGCGCCCCCCAAATTTCAAAAGTAGCGGCATCAAAAGAAGGATTAGAAACCTGAGCCATTCTATCAGTTGGTTTTAAATATATATAGTTAGTATTACAGACTAAACGAGTCACTCCTCGATGGGGAATAGCAACTCCTTTAGGTTTACCTGTAGAACCTGAAGTATAGATGACGTAGGCTAAATTCTCAGCGTTAACATGACTGAGAGGATTCTGTTTACTTTGTTGTTTAATTGGGTCTTCATCTTGTTCTAAACAAATCAATTGATTGACTGTTGTTGGTAGTTTTTTGATGAGGTGCTGTTGCGTTAATAAAATTTTGATTTCAGCATCATTTATGATAGATTCAAGTCGTTCTTCGGGATAGCTTGTGTCCAGTGGTACATAAGCTCCTCCAGCTTTTAAGATTCCTAAAAATCCAATAATCATTAAGGGTAATCGCTCGACACAAATCCCAATTAATTGATCTGGTTTAACCCCTAATTTTTGTAAATAACGGGCAATCTGATTGGCTTTTTGATTTAACTGTTCATAGGTGAGGGATTTTTCTCTATCGATGACCGCTATAGCATCAGGTGTTTTAACAACCTGTTCTTCAAATAACTGATGAATACAGTAATGATCAGGATAAGACGTTTGAGTTTGATTCCATTCTACTAATAATTGCTGTTTTTCCGATTCAGTCAGTAACGGTAATTCCCCGATGGTTTGCTGAGGATTGGCTACAATCCCCTTTAATAAAGTTTGGAAATGACCCACCATGCGGGTAATTCTTTCAGGGGTAAATAGGTCGCTATCATATTCCCAAAAACCTTCTAAATAAGCTCCTTTTTCGGTTTCGATTTCTTCTAAAACTAAGCTGAGATCAAATTTAATTCTCTGGTTTTCAACAGCTAGATATTGAGCTTTTAAATTGGGTAATTCTAAAGCATTGAGGGGGGCATTTTGCAGCGCAAACATTACCTGAAATAAGGGATTATAACTTAAACTTCGTTCGATTTCTAACCCATCAACCACTTGCTCAAAGGGGACATCTTGATTGGCATAAGCTTCTAAAACAACATGGCGAGCTTGCTGTAATAATCCCGAAAAAGTCGGATTTCCTTCTAGGGAATTCCGCAGCACTAAAGTATTGACAAAAAAACCAATCAAAGGTTCAATTTCTTGTCGGTTTCGGTTGGCGGTGGGTGTCCCGATTAAAATATCATCTTGGCCACTATAACGGAAGAGTAAAGTGTTTAAAGCAGCCAGTAAGGTCATAAATAAGGTTCCCCCCGACTTTTGGCTCAAAAGTTTCAGTTTTTCTGTGAGTTCTGAGTCAATTTGAAACGAGATACTATGACCTCGAAAATTGGCAGTAGCTGGACGGGGTTTATCGGTTGGAAGTTCTAATAAAGGAGGAGCGCCCGTTAATTGTTTTTTCCAATAATTTAACTGATTTTCTAAGATTTCACCTTGTAACCATTGTCTTTGCCATACCGCAAAATCCGCATATTGTATAGGTAATTCGGGTAAATCTACGGTTGAATTGCATAAAAATGCTTGATAAAATTCAGATAATTCTTTAAATAAAATGCCCTTTGACCAACCATCGATAATAATATGATGGAAAACGTTAACTAAAATATAATTTTCATACCCCAGATCAAACAAAGTACATCGTAATAGGGGAGCTTGAGTTAAATCAAAGGGTTTTTGTAGTTCTTCAATAATCTGTTTGTCAATTTGCTCTTGGGGGATATCTTTTAAATTAACAACTAATAATTTAATCTTCAGAGATGGAGCAATTTTTTGAATAGGTTTTCCTTCAACCATTGGAAAGCTTGTGCGTAAGCTCTCATGGCGTTGAATAATAGCATTAATCGTTTGCTCTAAAATATCAATGTTTAAGCGTCCCGTTAAACGGATGGTTAGAGCTTCATTATAAGCCGAATTTTGCTGATCCATCTGATAGAGAAACCACATTCTCTGTTGAGCAAAAGATAGGGGTAAATCTTCAGTTCTGGCAACGGTATTAATGACCGATTCAAGGGGTTTAGATGGTGTTGTTGCGCTTCTTAAAAAAGTGAGAATTTCTGGTTTTCTTGTCCCGATTTCTTGCTTAATTTCTGGTGTCATCGCTCCCTGGGGAGCTTGATATTTTAACTTTTCTTCCTCAAGCCAAAGCTTGATGTCTAAACTATTTAAGTAAGATAAAAATTCTGCGACTTTCATTAATAGTATCCTTTTCCTTGATTGATGTTCTGGTATTTTTGGAATGGGGGTGATGTTTGGCTAATTTCAGTAGCCCTAACTTGAGCTACTGTTAGAGATATAATCAACGGTTCTCATAAATTTAAATACCCTCAAAGACTAAACACTATTGCACAAATAAAGGTTATCAATGGTAGGGAGTAGGTGGTTATTTTTAAAGTCAGTTGCTATGGGAGCAACCGCTTACATACTCCACAAAAAGACTGTTTGGCTACTTATAGCACATTCTGGATGATAAATTTTAGTGATGGATACAATTTTTTACATTTTTTCCAAAATGGCTCTGAAAAGCTTAAATTTTAGTTAAGCTATTTTCATAATTCTCCTTCTTCATAATTTTCTGAGGCTGTTGTCATAACTTTACCACTTTTGGATAGACTGTGACTATTTTTGGCTACATTAAGCACCTCAATCGTTTGAGTTAAACTGGCAACGGTTGGGTATTCTAATAAACTGTGCAACGACAATTCTACCGAGAAAACATCGCGTAAACGAGAAATAACTTGACTCGCCAGTAAAGAATGTCCTCCTAGTTCAAAGAAATTGTCATGAATTCCAATTTGAGATAAATTTAACACCTTTTGCCAAATCTTAGCAACTTGACGTTCAGCTTCCGTTCTGGGTGCTACCAATTCGTTATTTTCTTTACCTTGCAGTTCCTTGAGTAATTGCCGCTTATCAATATCTCCATTATCCTTGATAGGGAGATATTGTCGCAGAACCAGGGGACATTGATAGGACGTTCCCAATCGATCTTTTAGACTAACATGATTAGGTAGATTGACCGATTGAACTGTAGATTTACGAGTGTAATAAGCCGTTAACTTTTGGCATCCTTCAGACCTAGATGTGAAACGATTAATCTTGCCATTACTCCCATCTAAACCGATCATTAATTGTCTTTGGTTGTGATATAAACTCGTTAGAAATGAGTCTAAACCTTGCCGCACCGTCATATCATAATACCCTTGAGATCGGGTTATGTATTGCATCTGATAACCCTGGCTAATCCCAGTTTCTTGCCAAGTTGTCCAACTATAACAATAACTGGGGAACAAATTCTTAGATTTTTGATAGCTGTTCAAAGACTCAAGGAAACCATTAGCCGCCGCATAGGAACCCAAAGCCGCTCCTCCAAAAAAACTAGCCAAGGAAGAAAAACTAATAAAAATTCCCTGAGATTCTTTGAGAAGTTGATGTAAAACCCAAGTTCCTATTACTTTAGGACGAAGAATTGTCGATAAACCCTCTTGATTTTCGTCCAGAAGTAAACAATCTTTGTAAATTCCAGCCAGATGAATCACCCCATTAAGTTCTCCTTGCCATTGTTTTTTCACCTGTTCTACAGTCTGTTTAACTTGAGGGAAATTAGCCACATCTACCGCTTGATAAATTACTTCTCCCCCAAGATTTTCTAAAGCTTGGAGATTTTTGATTTTTAAGGACAATTGATCTTCGGTTTTGAGGTACTCACTCCAAAGGTGTTTTTCTGGTAAAGGTGTTTTTCCAATTAACAGTAAACGAGCTTGATAATTTTTGAGCAAATACTGAGCGATTTGTATGCCAATCCCTCCTAGTCCTCCGGTAATCAGATAAATTCCCCCTGATTTAAAGGGTAATTCCTGTTGGGGGTGTTGAAGTAAATTGACTTTTTCCAAACCTGCGATTAAACGTTTCCCGTTGCGATAGGCAATTTCTCTTTCCTTGGATAAAACGGATAGTTCTTGCAGCAGATAACTGACATTAATTTCGGTTTGATCCAGGGGTAAATCCAGATGACGAGTATTTAACCAAGGAAGTTCTTGAGCTAGGGTTTTGATCAGTCCTAAAACTGGAGATTTTTCATAGGCAATTTCATCGGTTTCTATGACAAATTGACTATAACTGGAAACAAATAGGAATTCAATTTTTAAATTCAGATCATGAATTTTAGCTAAGCCTTGAACTAGGAATAATAAATCATAAATTCCTCGCTCTTGTGCTTTTTCTAACTGTTCAATTGTTGAAATTTCTCCCTGATAGTCTTGATAAGTCCCCAGATGAATAATATTGCCAAGGATAATTTTTCGCTCGGATAAAGATGCCATTAACTGTTGATAATGATTGGCTGTCCCGGGTCTGAGGGTATAGCAATTTTGACTGATTTGAGAAAATTCTTCCGCTGCTAAAACCGTGATACAGGGTAAGTTTTGGCCTTGGATTTTTTCTGCTAAAGATGCTCCTAAACCCAAGGAATCGAGAAAAATTAAACTACAATACTTGGAAAGTTCGGGTTTTAAGTTAACTGGAGATCGAGGTTTCCAAACTTTCTGGTAAAACCAATCAGGAAGGGTTTGAGCATTTTCTAACAAAAGATCTATTTCTTTTAAAATAGAATTAAATTCTCCATTGCCGAACCGTTTTGTTAATTGTGATCGCTGAATTTTACCAATGGAAGTTTTAGGAATTTCAGTTTTATTTAAGGGGATTAAATATTCAGGATTAACCCCAAAACTGTTAATTACTTTTCGTCTAATCTTTTTCAGAAGTTCCGCTAGATGCTGGTGGTCAAAGGTTTCTGCACTAAAAAATAAAGCTAATTGATCGGTACTATTACTAGAATCATAAACAGCACAAGCGGCGGTGTAGGACACTTCTACTTCTTCAATGGTTTCAACCACAGTTTCAATTTCATGGCTATAATAATTGACTCCATTAATAATAATGGTTTCTTTACTTCTTCCAGTAATAACTAAATGACCGTTACTAATAAATGCTAAATCTCCTGTCTTAAACCAGCCATCTTTTAAGAAAGCGTCTTGATTCGCTTCTGGGTTTTTATAATACCCTGGTGACACTGCATCTCCTTTAACTTGTAAATGACCAATGGTTTCTTCTGGTAATAGGGAATTATCAGCATTAACAATTCTAATTGATATCCCCGGAATGGGTAATCCTAAATCCGTAAAGGTTGCACCATTGGGATGTTCAGGATGGACTCGTTTTAAGGAAGAATTCAAGGAGGATTTATCAACCGTATGAAAGAGTAATGGCTGTTGATCCGTCGGCTGATAATAGGTAATCCCTGAACCCATTTCTGCCATCCCAAAAGCAGGACGCATCGCCGTTTTTTTCAGATTATATTGAAGATGAAGGGTGTTAATAAATTCTCCAACGGCTTGACCAGAAACGGCTTCACCCGCCGCCAAAAAGAATTTGACACAATCTAAATTCCAATTTTGATCGGGTTCTTTTTTTAAAGCTTCATTGATCAAATTATAGGCAAAATTAGGAGCCCAACTATGGCTAATTCGATATTGATCAATTAAATCTAACCAATTCAAAGGACGACCTAATATATATTCAGTTTGAACATAAACCATTTGGCATCCTAACTCGACACAGCGAATATTCCAGTCGGAAATACTTCCAATATGATCAAAAGGAAGCCAATTAAGAATAATATCGTCGTTTTGATGTTCACAAATGATGTTTGTTCCTCGCGCACGAGAGATGACATTTTTATGGGTTAATGAGATACATTTCGGTATTCCTGTACTGCCTGATGTGAGATTAAAGAACGCGATATCATCCGGTTGACTAATATGAGTCTGATGGGGAGAATAAGTTTTTAATTCTTCAATGAAACTCAAGCTTAAGGTTTGATTAGGCAGCCATTGTTCTAAATGTTTTATCTCTTGCTGACGGGATTGATTTGTGATAATAATAGGTTCATCTAACAACTGCCAAACTTGAGAAATTTTATGAATTTCATTATTAAAATCTTTATAGCTGGGTGGTACTGAAATAATAACAGGAATAAATCCCCCTAAAAGACACCCCCAAAATGCAGAAATGATATCATAGTTTTCCGATAGCTGAAGAATTACTTTATCTTGAGCGTGTAAACCCTGCTTTTGTAATCCAGCTTGTATTTGTTGAGCGTCTTCCCATAATTGTTGATAAGACTGAAAAACTTCTGATCCATTAGATTGAATATAAATAATCCCTTTATTTGAATAATTTTCAGCAGCTTTTTGGAGTATCTCTGCCAAGGTTTTCGGTTGAAGTTCAGATTCTTCTAAAAGCTGTCCGTGACTGATTCCCCCTTGAGTGTTAGAAGTGTGAATCCCCAGATGAATCGGGGTTTCAGATTTTTGATGATCATTTCTTTTCTCTAGTTTTAAGGGCAATAATTCCGATAGATGTAGGGGTAAAATTTTGTTCTTTTTAGAAGTCATGACGACAGCAACTTGATCGATATCTGACAAAGATCGCAGTTTTTCTTCTGTTTCCTGAACTTGATGATCATCGATAATTTCAATATTCTTTAATGCAGTTTCATCGACATCACCGCTATCGGTTAAGGGTAAACTGGAAATTTGCACATAGATATTAGGTAGAAGATTTTCCAGTAACTGAGACTGTAAATCGGAGGACAATTGTTCAGAATTCCAAGCTCCAGAGGAAACGATATAGGCGACTAATTCATCCTCTCGTACCATAAAATAGCAATCTTCAATCAAAGGATTTGATAAAAAGACTTCTGCTAATTTCTGACAATTTAATTTTGGATTTTTGTGTTCCGTCCTCATGCCTAAAATCCTCGGTTCTGCGTACATCTTGTGAAAGCTTCTTCAATAAGGACTTTTAGGCGTAGCCAATTTGACATCTATAATACGCCAATTCAAGTCTGAATTGCATCACTGTCTGAGCTATCAGAGCATACCTCATTCGGGCTAGGATAGTCAAGATATTTTCGAGGACGATTGTTAAGTTTTTCGTAATTTAAATTGCCTGTTGAGATGAGGTACTTATGCAAGAGGCAAGACTCCCCCCAACTTTCCCACTTCCAGGGGGTGGGGGAGATTCGGCTAATCCAAGAATAAGGGATTTAGATCCGTCTGAGCTTAGTCCATTAGTCGGCTCGTTTAATCCCCTCTCCCAAGAATGATCAGGAGTAGCAAAATAAAAATCTACTCCTAGTTTCTCACTCAACTCTTGATGTCCAATAAATTCTTTGACCTTGTCACAAGGGTCGATTTTTCTTTTGTCAGAGGGAATCTCTTGGAAAAGTTTTTCTGCCACTAGATTGCTTTTACTTTAGCTTAGTTTTGATAGATCATTTGATAAGTAATAGGACAAAATTAACTTCTTGGAACACAATATCTAAAGCTCTGCCTTAAAATAGCATTAGTATTCAGGTAGAACCTAAAGAGAGCGTTCCCCGGTTCTACTTGGGAACGAGATATTACTCGGACTCTATTGGAGGACTTGGGGACGATTTACTTGAATATAGTAAAATGTAGAATTAGAGAGGGAAGTTATCGTTTTGCTAAGATAACTCGACCGACTTCTCTGCAACAGAAAGCGTTATATTTATTAGGGGTTTCCTTAATTTATAGCCAGTAACGAGCGGCACAAATTCTCTTAATCCCTGTCACAGCACAGGTTATGGCCTTTTGTCAACGGGGAAGTCTAGATATTTAACAAATCTAATTGCACTGAAAGATTAATTTAACCTTGATCGGTCGGGACTGATTTCTTAACCTTTTAATAAATTAATTTTTCCTCCAGTCAGGCTAAAATCAGTAGGACTAGCATCCAAGATAATCGGGGTAACTTTGGTTAATCTGGGGCAATGTAGCCTAAAAAACGCCAAAAATAGTCAAATTTAGACTTGAGTGGCTTCTTACTAACTGTTTAATCTATTATTTAGGTATTAGACTCTATGGCTAAAGCTTCTACCGTAACTTCTGAAATCGATCTTAAAGATTCGCAATATTACTTTAACCGAGAATTAAGCTGGTTAGAATTTAATCGTCGCGTGCTTTATGAGGCACTTGATCCTCGGACTCCCCTACTGGAAAGATTAAAATTTACCGCCATTTTTTGTGCCAATCTCGACGAATTTTTTATGGTACGGGTGGCAGTGCTTAAACAACAGGTAGAGGCAAATGTAGCCGTTTTAAGTACCGATGGCCGGACTGCCTCGGAACAGCTAATCGAGATCAGTAAACGTCTGCGTCCCCTTGTACAACAGCAGGATCGTCTTTTTGAACACACCCTAAAAAACCTCTTAGTGGAACAGGGAATTCATCTGATTAACTATGTAGATTTACATCAAGAACAGCGCAATTATCTCCATGATTACTTTGAACAAAATATTTTCCCCGTTTTAACTCCTCTAGCGGTGGATCCTAGTCATCCTTTTCCCTATATTTCTAATCTTAGTCTCAATTTAGCCGTAGTCGTTCGCGATCCCGACACCGATAAAGAACTATTTGCCAGGGTGAAAGTGCCGCAGGTTTTCCCCCGTTTTCTGGCATTATCCAAAGAATTACGCCACCAAGACGGAAAAGCTTCGATTTGGACGGGAGTACCCCTTGAACAGGTGGTAATGCACAATTTAGAGGCACTTTTCCCCGGCATGATCATTCAAGAATGTTATCCTTTTCGGGTGACACGCAACGCCGATATCTCCGTCGAAGAAGATGAGGCCGATGATTTATTATTAGCGATCGAGGAAGAAGTACGCAAGCGCCGCATCGGTAAATCGGCAGTACGTCTGGAAATTCACAGTTCTACCCCTAGCAATATTAAAGACCGGATCATGCGCGATCTGGGACTTGAGGAGATCGATGTTTACGATGTGGATGGACTGCTGGGACACAAAGATTTATTTTATTTTCTGTCCTTACCCTGTCCCGAACTGAAGGATCCCCCTTGGAGTCCCGTCACCCCACCGGTTTTACAGAGATTGCGAGAAATAGTTGACGGTAACGAAGACGGTATCCTAGAACAGGATGGCGAAGATATTTTTACTTTAATTCGCAATAACGATATTCTCGTTCATCACCCTTACCATTCCTTTAGTGCCTCGGTACAACAGTTTATCGCCCAGGCGGCCTATGATGCCCATGTTTTAGCGATTAAAATGACTTTGTATCGTACTTCTGGAGATTCCCCGATTGTCAATTCCCTGATTGCAGCCGCGGAAAATGGGAAACAGGTAGCAGCGTTAGTGGAACTAAAAGCTCGCTTTGATGAGGAAAATAACATTAGTTGGGCGAAAAAGCTCGAACAAGCCGGAGTTCACGTTGTTTATGGCTTAGTTGGTCTCAAAACCCACACAAAAGTGGTTCTCGTGGTCAGAAAAGAAGGGGATAAAATCCGTCGTTATTTCCATATTGGCACGGGCAATTATAACCCAAAAACTGCCAAATTATACACTGATTTGGGTTTATTTAGCTGTCGTGAGGATTTAGGAGCAGATATCACCGATTTATTTAACTTTCTGACTGGATACTCCCGTCAGCAATCCTACCGCAAACTTTTAATTGCTCCGGTGAGTTTGCGAAAACGGATGTTAGCAATGATCGATCGCGAGGCCAAAAACTGTAAAAATGGCGGTACGGGTCGCATTGTGGCGAAAATGAACTCTCTTGTGGATAAACCGATTATAGAAGCCTTATACGCTGCTTCTCGTGCCGGTGTGCAGATTGACTTAATTATTCGCGGCATCTGTTGTTTACGGCCCGGATTGCCAGAAATAAGCGAAAATATCCGAGTAATTAGCATTATCGGCCGCTTTTTGGAACATTCCCGCATTTTTTACTTTTACAATGGTGGTCAGGACGAGGTTTATATTGGTAGCGCCGATTGGATGACGCGGAACCTGAGTCGTCGCGTGGAAGCAGTGACACCCATCGATGAACCAGCGATCGCCAAGGAACTGGAAGAAATTCTCGGCATCATGTTGTCAGATAACCGACAAGCATGGGAATTACAATCCGATGGCAGTTATATTCAGCGTCGTGCTGACAATGAGGGACAGGAAAGCAGTACCCATGTAATTTTAATGGACAAAGCCCTTAAATCTGCGGGTATTAGTCCATAGGAACAGTGATCAGTTATTAGTTATTAGTTATCGGTTATCAACATTTTTCGCGGGTTAGACACAATGGCTGAAAATCTAGAGTTTTCGTTGAGGTGCGTCGATGCCTTGTCCAGTAAGGCTTTGAGCCTGATGACCGAGGTGACTATTGACAATTATTATTAATAATGTCTATGCTTTTCAATATCCCACGAAAAATCGTTGTACAATCCTTGTACAGCCTAGTTTTGCAAAGCTAGTCTTGCTTCCAATTCGTGAAGCGTATGAATGGAAACCCTAATATCTTCCGCAATGGCAAGCACTTCTGGGTTACTTGCTTCCAATTCGTGAAGCGTATGAATGGAAACCCTCCTTGCCATGGAAAGGAACTAGTGGTGGGGGGACTTGCTTCCAATTCGTGAAGCGTATGAATGGAAACGGCAAGCATCCATGCTACCATCATTAGCAAGCACCGCCTTGCTTCCAATTCGTGAAGCGTATGAATAGAAACAGTCTCTACCTCTGTAACAACAACGGGTACCTCGGCCTGCTTGCTTCCAATTCGTGAAGCGTATGAATGGAAACTCTTTTTCGGTAGAGGCCTCTGAGGAAACCCTCAAACTTGCTTCCAATTCGTGAAGCGTATGAATGGAAACACTCTATCCTTGGGGATAAGAGCACTTGTTTCCCCCAACTTGCTTCCAATTCGTGAAGCGTATGAATGGAAACCCAAATTGTTCTCCTGTGGGAGACAAAATCCACCAACTTGCTTCCAATTCGTGAAGCGTATGAATGGAAACGTTTCATCCGTCATCCACCATACAATCGGATCGATGCCTTGCTTCCAATTCGTGAAGCGTATGAATGGAAACTTTTTCAACATTGTTTTAAGGGACCTAGGGTTAACCTTGCTTCCAATTCGTGAAGCGTATGAATGGAAAAGATGTGTAGGGTTAATTCATGAATTGACCCTACAATTTTTTTAATTCCAATTAGTTAAGTGCCTGAATGGAAACAGAATGCCAGGGATCAATCCCATCTCATCGGTTAAGAAAAATCCGAGATTTCAGCGAGATTATGCGTCAGTGGGGACAACAATTTCAGAGGAACTTTAACCAGACTGAACTCGGCAGAATAATTTATGCGGGAGGAGATGATTTTTTAGGCATCGTTTATAATAGCCAATTTCCTGATCCACAACTCGACTCGATCGATCTCGATCGAGTTCTCCACTGGCTACAAACTCCTCATAAGTAGAGTTTGCTGAATAAATGTGAAATGTAGGCAAGGTCAGGGTTTTGTGGCTTTTCTCGTGAAACAGGTGCAAGATTTTGAGAGAATCGTGCTTCAAAACCTTGCGTCTTCATCGGCCCGCGTCCTGTAGGGGCGAAGCATTCGGGCAGTAACCTATCGGTGAAACCGTAGATTTTCTATCCGAATGCTTCGCCCGTACTTTTTCAGCAAACCCTAAGCAGCGATCGCACTTTCAAAAGACCAAATAATCACATTTAAAGGATTTTGCTTTAAATCTTTTCATAGGAAGCAATAAAATCATCTCGTGAGATACCCGCTTGAGTGCAAATAATCCTTAGTGTAGAGCTTTTAATTTGCTTGTGATTGGGTAGCGTTAAAAGTGTTGTTGTTCCATCTGGATTTTTTCTAATCATAGAAATATGCTCTTTTTATCTAACAATTGAAAAACCAAATTTTTCAAGAACTTTAATCACTTTGGCTTTAGGGGCATCAGCCGGAAATTTTGCCATTAGACTATTGCTTCTACAACAAAGGCTTCTAATAAAGATGAGTCAGCTTCGAGAACTGATTCCCCAAAGGTTTCAACATGAAAAGCGATCGCCGATTGCACATCAATAAGAGCATCTTCATGGGTATCACCCTCACCGACTACTACGCCTTGAATTCCCAATGGATAGGCGATATAGCCATCAGAATGTTTTTCCACAATGATTTTAATGGATTTCATAAATTCTTGACACTTTACAGGAATTTCCTGATCCTATCTCATTTCTATAGGACTTTGATAAGAAAACGATCGCCTCTCCTCCTCATCAAAATCTCCAAAAAAGTTGACTCTCCAAAAGTGATCGCTATTCCTCATCATCAAAAAGCGATCGCATCCTCCAATTGTATCCCCACAAAACGTGATCGCTATTCTTAAACGATGCTATAGTCAGAATAGTGAGTTCTAATTACAAGAATGCAAGTTAAAGACCTAAGTGTTGAAGATTTTAAGTTTTTGATTCAAGAAACTGTTACGGAAACAGTTCAATCTCTACTAAATGATCCTGATGTTGATAAACAACTTAAAACCGAAGTCTCTCAATCTCTAGCTGACTCTTTACAGCGAACTCGAAATGGAGAACGGGGAATTTCTGCGGAAGAAGTAGCTCAAAGATTAGGATTAGATTGGTAATGCGTCGCCATATAGAATTTACCGATAAAGCTTTTGAAGGTTTAGAGTCGCTTACGGCAGTTGTTCGGGAGCGTGTCTTTAAAAAAGTTCGTTGGATAAATGAAAATTTTGATGATATTAGACATCAAAGTTTAAGTTCTAATTTAAGCGGTTTGTTTAAACTTAGAATTGGCGATTACAGGGTGATATATTCTTTTGATGATGACTTTATTACGATTCATCAAGTTGGTCATCGTCGAGATATTTATTCTGATTAGTTTTAGTTTAATTACTTCCATTCCAAAAAATTGCTCCTTCTAAAAGCGATCGCACTCCTCCTCATCAAAATCTCCAAAAAAGTTGCTTCTTCCAAAAGTGATCGCTATTCCTCATCATCAAAAAGCGATGTCGTCCTGACAATGAGGGACAGGAAAGCAGTACCCATGTAATTTTAATGGACAAAGCCCTTAAATCTGCGGGTATTAGTCCATAGGAACAGTGATCAGTTATTAGTTATCAGTTATCGGTTATCAACATTTTTCGCGGGTTAGACACAATGGCTGAAAATCTAGAGTTTTCGTTGAGGTGCGTCGATGCCTTGTCCAGTAAGGCTTTGAGCCTGATGACCGAGGTGACTATTGACAATTATTATTAATAATGTCTATGCTTTTCAATATCCCACGAAAAATCGTTGTACAATCCTTGTACAGCCTAGCTTTGCAAAGCTAGTCTTGCTTCCAATTCGTGAAGCGTATGAATGGAAACGCGACCACTAGTCCGCTCACGATACCGAACGAATAAACTTGCTTCCAATTCGTGAAGCGTATGAATGGAAACTTGACTTTATTCTGTTTAGGAAGGGTCAATTTTCCTTGCTCTTGCTTCCAATTCGTGAAGCGTATGAATGGAAACCCCAATAAGAGAACAAACCCCATTATAAAAATTGGGGTTCTTGCTTCCAATTCGTGAAGCGTATGAATGGAAACGAGAAGTTAGATACTTTTGCACTACCCCACACATGAACTTGCTTCCAATTCGTGAAGCGTATGAATGGAAACGGTTTTAAACTCCTTCTCCAGAAGAATTGCGGAGAACTTGCTTCCAATTCGTGAAGCGTATGAATGGAAACGTGGTATCCTGGCTAGCCACCGTAGTGATTTTCGCCAGCTTGCTTCCAATTCGTGAAGCGTATGAATGGAAACATAAAGCTACATCGTCGCTGTTAGCCGCAACATACCTTGCTTCCAATTCGTGAAGCGTATGAATGGAAACAAATACCTCCTAGCTGGAATGCGACTAGCGCACCCACTTGCTTCCAATTCGTGAAGCGTATGAATGGAAACGATGTGTAGGGTTAATTCATGAATTAACCCTACAATTTTTTTAATTCCAATTAATTAAGCGTCTGAATAGAAACGATGCTTAATTAAGAAAAATCAATGAAAACAAAGATTGTTTAAAAAAAATTATTTAAAATTAACACAATAATTAGAAATTTAGTGATAGATATAAAAGTACAAAAGAGCCAATTAATCTAACAATCCTATTTTTTTAGCCAGAGATAAGTCTTTTCTAGGTCTTTTCAAGGCTGTTGAATATACCTCTTCAACAATCGAGTTTTCTATAGCTTTATGTCCAAATATATAGCCATCACCCTGACTGACGGACACAAGTGGGTCAAAACCTGACAAGACAAGGGTTGCCAAAAAGAAAAATATCTGGGTAGATAGGGAAAAAGCAAGAATCCCTACAAGATGAAAACCGAGAACAGAATCTTCTCCCAAGTTTATTCCTATCTAGAACAAGGAAGCCGATTTGTGGATAAAAGACATTTAACCGTCCTCAGTTGGATGGTGACAGCCCTACTCAGTAGTCAAAGTCTCAATCAAGCCAGATGGGAACCCTTTGTACAAAGCAGAG
>NZ_JADEVX010000328.1:0-1942 GCF_015207925.1 Microcystis sp. LEGE 00066
TCCTGTAAATATCGGAATCGTCGTCGAAGATATAGTTTAAGAGTTAACTTGTTGGCGGCTATTTATAACTGTGAGTTAGGGATAGGTATAGCAGCTTCTTAAAAGTTGCCTAAAGATTAATCAAGTCGGCTCTTCGTTACTTGTTATGGTTCGATAGGGGGGCATAAATTGACTAAATCCTTCTCTGGCAAGAGACTTAATTGATGAGTTCGCTCTAGAAAAAAACAATTGACAAAAATCGCCAAATGCCTTTCTACATAAGGGTTCCATCCCTTATAACCCCAGTCCATTGCATAACACAAACCGAAGAACCATCAAGTCAAGGAGAATTTATTCTCAATTTTTATAATTGAGATAGTTTGTGCCGCTTAAATAAAGAGGTTTTGATAACCAAATTAAAGCAGCTCTAAAGAGTTTTGAGTTAAAAGTTAAACTTCAAGTTTTCATTGAGGACGAATGTACTGATTAACTAATTTTTTGGGGAAAATTAGTTAAACCATCATTATAACATATAATTAATTTGCAAGAGTTCTAATGAAACAATTGAATGTCCGAATTGCCATCAAACCTTGGACATAATCAATCAGACAGAGTATAATCTAGTCAGAGATTTGTCAATATTAGGCAATCGAGTATATTTAGAAGTACCGGCTCTTCGTTACTTGGTATGGTTCGATAGGGGGGCATAAATCGACTAAATCCTTATCTGGCAAGGGATTTAATTGATTAGTTCGCTCTAGATCGAAAATAATTGACAAAAATCGCTAAATGCCTTTCTATATAGGGGTTCCATCCCTTATAACCCCCGTTCATTGCATAACACAAACCGAAGAGCCGAAGTACCACGCCGCCAGTTTCATTGTCAAAAGTGCCAAAAGTATATTAGCGAAAGACTGAGTTTTATGAGATTAAGACAGCATCATACAATCCGCTATGAATCGATGATTTATGAGAGAGTAAAAAATTGTAGTATCGAAGAAATAAGTCGAGAAGAAGGGTTAGGATGGGAAGAAGTTCAGTTAATATTTAATCACTGTGCTAAAGAACTAGAAAAGGAAGAGTGGGAAGCACCAGAACGAATAAGCTTAGATGAATTTAGTCACTTAAAAGGACATAAAGATTTCATAACAACGGTCGTAGATCTGGAAAAGAAAATTTGACTAGATGTGATTAAAGGACATAAGCAAGATGAATTGGGAAGCCTTAAAAGCACAGCTAGACGCAGTTCGGGAGAAAGTGAAAGAAGTGAGCGTCGATATGTGGTCAGGATTTACAGCAGTGATCAAGGAATTATTTCCCAATGCTAAAATCATCTATGACCGTTTTCATGTAATGGCTATAATCAATGACGAGCTTAATAAATTGAGAAAGTTAATGGGGGTGAATGAAAAAGGATTACCTCATTTATTATGGAAGAATAAAGAGGACTTAAAGGACGAGCAAAAACAACAACTAGAAGTTATTCTGAAAGAACATCCCTGCTTAGGAATAGCCTGGGAAATGAAAGAAGAAATTAGACAAATTTATCAAAGTAGTAGAACGTTCAGAGGTGCTGAGAGAAAATTGGAAAAATGGATAAGAATAGGCGGGATATTATATCAAAGTAGTGCCAGCATGATCCAGAAGCATTTGCCTGGTATTTGTAATTACTTTGAAAATCATACAACCAACGGATTAATTGAGGGAATGAATACCAAAATCAAGCTTATTAAAAGAATGAGTTATGGATTTACCAATTTTGAACATCTTCGACTTAAGCTGTTTGCTTGCTTTAATTTATAACAAAAATTAACACACGAAAACCAGGAGAGCCAGCTTTCACAACTCTCCTCTCCGTGTAAGCGTGCTTGATAGGTTAACCAAAGTAATCTCCAAGCTACAATTGAATAGGTAGCTAAAGCCATCTCAATTCTACGACCCGTTTCTAATTGCAGTTTTTCTA